>NZ_JBEPAA010000059.1:0-49354 GCF_040298365.1 Kitasatospora sp. NPDC001603 | reverse complement strand
CCTCGGGGGTGGGGGCCCGGGCTGGCCGCCGCCCGGCTCGTCCCCCCCGCGCCCCCCCCGGGGGGGGGGGGGGGGGGGGGGGGGCCCGCCCGGGGGGGGGGGGCCCCCCCCCCGCCGCCGTGACCACGGCCCCCGCGACGCCGTGCCGCCCCGCCCCGCCCCGCCGGGACGCCCCACCGCGCCGTGACGCCTCCGGCGCGACGCCCTCGACGTGACGCCCCCGTCGAGCGGCCCGCCGACGCCCAGCGCGCGCCCTCCCCCACCCGCCGGCCGGACGCCGGCCGAAGGCCGTCCGACGCCCGTGGGGCCCGCCTCCCCCAGGCTCCGCAGCGGCCGCGGACTCCGCCGGGGAGCGGGCTTGAGATGCCCTTGACACGTTTATAGGTCTATACCATGCTGCGAGCGGCGCCCCGGCGGCGGGGCGAACTCCGCTTCCGCAGCGGGACTTCGGCACAGGTGACAGCTTCATACGGGGGAGATCGTTGTGCTCGTGCATGTCCTGGGACCGCTTCGTGTCGACGTCGACGGAACCGCCGTGGCCCTCGGTGGCAGGCGGTCGCAGATCGTCCTGGCGACCCTCGCCCTGACCCCGAACTGGGTCGTGCCGCTCGACCGGCTGGTGGACACCGTCTGGGGCCCCGCGCCACCCGCCAGCGCCCGGACGCAGATCCGGATCTGCGTCTCCCAGCTGCGCCGGGCCTTCGCCGAGGCGGGTGCGCCGACCGTGATCGAGACCCATCCGAACGGGTACCGACTCCGGGTCGGTCCGGGCGAGTTGGACGCCTCGGCGTTCAACGAGGAGGTCGCCCGGGCCCGGCTGCTGGCCGCCCAGGGCGCGCCGGAGGAGGCCGTCACCGGCCTGCGCCGGGCCCTCGCCCGGTGGACCGGCCCGGCGATGGCCGGGCTCGCCTGCCCGCCCGTGGAGGCCTGGGCCCGCAGGCTGGAGGAGAGCCGGCTGCGCGCCGTGGAGGAGCGGATCCGGCTGGAGCTCGGGCTGGGCCGGCACCAGGACCTGGTCGGCGAGCTGGAGCAGCTGGTCTGCGCGCACCCGTTCCGCGAGCACCTGCACGGCCGGCTGATGCTCGCCCTGCACCGGTCGGGCCGCACGGCCGAGGCGCTGGCGGTGTACCGCAGGCTCCGGACCGCCCTGATCGAGGAGCTGGGCATCGAGCCGGGGCCCGAACTGCGTTCGCTGGAACGGGAGATCCTGCTCGGCGTGGCCGCGGCGCCGCCCCCCGGGGAGCCGGCGGTGCGGCGCCGGACCAGGGCGGGCGACGCCGTCCACTCCTCCTGGTGCCCGGTGTAGCCGCACCGCCGCGCGGGCCGGACGGGGCTCAGCCCCGGTGGCGCCACCAGAACGAGCCCGGCTCGTAGTGGTCCCGGACGCCGAGGGCGCGCCAGAGCGGTTCGGCGATCCTCCGCAGCTCCGGGTCGGCGTGCACGAAGGCGTCGGGCAGCTCCAGGTCGAAGCGGTCCGGGGCGGCCGTCAGCAGGGCGGCGAGCAGGTACTGCTCGGAGTAGTGCCGCCAGCGCCAGGAGTACGGGTAGTCCGCGGGCAGCATGATGTCGTGGACGTGCACGATCACCCCGGGCTTGAGCCTGGGCAGCACCTCGAAGAAGAACACCGCCACGTCCGACCCCATGTGCAGCCGGTGCGAACCGTCGAAGAAGACGATGTCACCGGGCTCCAGAGCGGCGAAGACCCCGAGGTCCGCGTGTTGCAGCGGGGTGCGGATGACCTCGTCGCAGAGCCGGTCCACGGTGGCGCGCGGCGCGGGGTCGATCGAGGTGATCCGGGTCGCCAGCCCGAGGTCCTCGATCGCCCGGCGGGCGAACTTGGTGGAGTTGCCGGAGCCGATCTCCAGGTACCGGGCCGGACGCTCCTCGGCCAGGAAGCCGTAGAGCGAGAGCGCGTCCAGCGGGGGCAGCCAGCCGTTATTCCAGTACGGGGTGGAGCCTGCGGCGGTACCGCTCAGCGGGATTCCCCGGAGCAGCTCGGTCAGCTCCAGGAAGCCGGTCAGCCGCTGCGCGTAGCGCTCCCGGTTCTTCTCCAACAGGGCGCGAACCTCGGCGAGTTCGGCGCGCGGCTCGGGGGTGACGACGTGGTCCCAGAAGAGCGGCTTGCGCAGCCCGAACGCCCAGAGCGTCAGGCCGTGCAGGACGGGCCGCTCCGCCAGCCAGTCGACCGGCCGGCGCAGCACGGGCAGCCGCTCCAGCAGTTCGACGCCGGAGGCGGTCCGGACGGCGGTCCGCAGATCCTTGAGCACCATCGTTGTTCCTTTCAGAGGGAGAGCCACAGGTCCTGCAGCCGGTGTTCGGAGATGCCGTCGGTCGGCCGGAAGTCGTAGCGGTGCACCCGGACCGGGCCGGCGGTGAAGCTCCAGTCCAGCCGCCAGAACGGGAAGGAGCGGTTGACCGCGCTGTCCCAGTCGAAGCCGGCCGGCGCGGAGAACTTCCAACTCAGCGGCAGGAAGTCGTTGTTGGCCCGGATCGCGTCGTCGGCCCGGTCACGCAGGCCGTCCAGGTCGCGCATCGACGCGCCGGCGTTGAAGTCGCCCGAGACGAGCACCTGGTGGGGGTTGCCGGCGAGGTCCCGCTCCAGGCCGCGGATCTCCGCCCGGCGCCAGTCGAACTTGCGCCGGAAGTAGGAGTCGAAGTCGAAGTCCGAGAACGGGTCGAGGTCGGGCGCGAGCGGCACGGTGACGTGCACGTTGTAGACGCTGAACACCTTCGACCCGACCTGGAGGTCGGTGCGCAGCACCTTGTCCCGGGCGAAGACCGTGCCGAACGGGGCGTCCGGCGCCAGCTCGGCGCCGGTCCCGACGGCCGGCTGGGCGACGATCGGGTACCGGGAGACGGTGAGCAGCTCGCCCCGCCGGGCGATGTGGTAGCCGGGGAACTCGGCGGCCAGCCGCGCGTCGTCGTCCAGCCGCAGATAGCCGTCCTCGCCGCGGCCGGCCTGCCAGACCACGTGCTCCTGGAAGAGGTACACGTCCGCGTCCTGGCGGTGGATCAGGTCGTACAGCCGGTTCACGTCGGTGGCGGCGGCCCAGTACTGGGTGTTGAAGGAGACCACGTGCAGGGCGCCGGGCGGCACCGGGCGCCCGCCGTGCCAGAGGGCGGGCCAGTTCAGCCCGGAGCCGGTGAGGAGGGCGAGCAGCAGCGGGGGCAGCGCGAGGGCGGCGGCCCAGCGGCGGCGCGGGCCGCAGGCGGCGGCACTGGCGGCCAGGAGCACCAGCGGGACCGCCACCAGGAACACCGGCGGGGTGGCGTCCAGCAGGATGGCCCAGTGCCAGCGGCCGCTGACCGACCGGCGCAGCACGGCGTAGCAGAGCCAGAGCCCGGCCAGGGCGATCAGGGCCCACCCGTACCAGGTGCGCAGCCGCCGGGCGATCCGGCGGGCCCGGCTCGGCGGGTCCGGGTCCGTCGCCCCCCGGTCGCCGCCGGCGCTTCCGCCGGCTCCGTCGTCGCGGTCCGGCGCGGCGGCCACGGCGTCCGCGGCGTCCGCGGCGTACATCCGGCGGAACCGGCGGCTGACGGCGAACTGGGCCAGCCCGGCGACCAGACCGGCCAGCACGACGGCGTTCACCAGCAGGTGCGCCAGGGTGAAGAAGGCCAGGAAGCCGAGCCCGCGCTCCTGCCGGACGAACCGGTACTGGCCGAGGTCGGTCAGCACGAAGCCGGCCACCGCCAGGACCGTGACCAGCGCCGTCAGCGGCTGCCAGGCGATCAGCGGCAGGCTCGCCACCGCCAGCCCGGCCAGCGCCGAGGCGACCGCCCGGCCGGGGGTCTCCATCCCCTGCATCGCCCGGCCCCGGCCCAGGTAGAACGGCACCCGCAGCCGGCTGCGGACGAAGGCCTTCCGGAGCAGCGGCCGCATCCGGCTCTCGTCGGAGAGCCGGCCCCGGACCCGGGAGGTGAGCACCATCGGGTGGAGCGCGGCGAGCCGCTCGGCGTGGTCGATCTCCTCGGTCTGGCGGAGCGCGCCGTTGAACCAGCCGGCCTCCAGGAAGGCCGACCGGCGGACCGCCCCGAGCGCGTAGAAGCCGCCGCTGACCAGGCCCTCGGCGCTCTTGCGCCAGTAGTGGTACTGGAGGATCCGGTACTGCCCGACGGCGCCCTCGGGGAACAGCGGCTCCTTGTCGGGAACGCCGAACACCGCGCCGTACTCGGGGTGTTCGGTGAAGATCCGCACCGCCTCGGCGACGGCGTCGGGGTGCATGGTCAGATCGGCGTCCAGGAAGAAGAGGATCTCGCCGGCGGCGTGCCGGACCCCGAGGTTGCGCGAGCCGCCCGGGCCGCCGTTGCGCTCGGCCCGCACCAGGGTGACGGGGTGGGCGGCGGCCAGCTCGGCGGAGTCGTCGGTGCTGGCGTCGTCCACGACGATCACTTCGACGGCCGGGTAGCTCTGCTCCAGGATCGAGCGCAGACAGAGGTCGACGGTGCGGCTGTCGTTGTACATCGGGACGACCACCGAGACGAGAGGTGGGGATGTGGGCATGGGACCTCGTTCGGAGTTCGGAGTTCAGAGTTCGGAGTTCGGGGTTCGCACCTCGGGATCCGGCGGCCGCTGCCCGACAGCGCGTCAGAGCAGCTGGAAGGCGAGCAGCAGGCCGGCCCAGAGCGAGGAGTTGGTGAGCATCACGCCGTCCCTCAGCAGGGTCCGGACGGGATTGCCGCCCTCGCTCTGCACCACCACGATCTGCAGGTAGCGGAAGAGCGCGAGCAGGGCGCAGGGCGCGGTGAGCAGCGCCCCGGCCGCGTAGCCGGACTCGGTGCGCAGGAAGAGCAGGTAGCCGACCACGGTCAGCCCGGAGCAGAGCACCAGGACGAGGTCCAGGAAGTGCGCCGAGTAGCCGACCAGGGCGGGCCGGTGGCCGCTGCCGGAGACGCCCAGTTCGTGCCGCCGCTTGCCCACGATCAGGACCAGGCAGAGCGTCAGCACGGTGAACACCAGCCAGGCGGCGACCGGGCGGCCGCCGGCGCCGTAGCCGCCGAACAGCCGCAGGACGAACCCGGTGGCGACGATGAACACGTCCAGCAGCGGCAGGTGCTTGAGCTTCCAACTGTAGGCGGCGTTCACCACCAGGTAGAGCAGGACCGGCCAGACCGCGGCGGGCCGGGAGAGCAGCAGGACGGGGGCGAGCAGCCCGGCCAGCAGCAGGATCAGCGCCACGGCCGTGCGCCGGCCCACCCGGCCGGCGGCCAGGGGGCGGTGGCGCTTGACCGGGTGGCGCCGGTCCCGTTCGATGTCGGCGATGTCGTTGACCACGTACACCAGCGACGAGGCGAGCACGAAGGCGCAGGTGGTGACGGCGACCCGGGCCACCATGCCCCAGTCCAGGTCGGCGCCGAGCAGGGACAGCGGCACCACCAGGAGGTTCTTCGGCCACTGGCCCGGGCGGAGCAGCTCCAGCGGTGCCGGCAGCCGGGAGGTGGGGCCGCGCCGGAGGGGCTCCGTCTGTTCGCTCAGGAAGGTCATCGCGCACTCCCTCAGAAGAAGATCTTCACGGCGGACAACAGGCCCTGGCTCCACGGGTCCCGGCTGGTCCGGCCGGTCGGGCTGCCCGCCGGACGGTCGTGGCGGGCGGTGCGCCACCAGTCGTAGGTGCGCAGGATCGCGTCCCGGTTGGACAGCCTGGGCGCGAAGCCGAGCCGCTCCCCGGCCTTGTCGATGCTGACGTAGGAGTCCTCCATCAGCTTGTGCAGCAGCCGCCCGTAGACCGGCGAGAGCCTGGCCTTCTGCAGGGTGCTCAGCACGGTCAGCGCGGGCCGGGCGGGCAGCGCGACGACCCGCTTGCCGTGGCCGGCCGCGTCCAGGACGGCCTGGAAGTCCTGGCGCAGGGTGCCGAACTCGGCGGCCGCCAGGTTGTAGGTGTCGTTGGCGACGTCCTCGGGCGCGGTGAGCACGGTGACCACGGCGTCCACCAGGTCGTCGATGCCGAACATCTGGATCCGTACGTCGCCGCGGCCGAGCACGGGGAAGTTCCGGCCCTCCTCCGCCCACTCGAACAGCATCGAGAACAGGCCCATCCGGCCCGGGCCGACGAAGGTCTTGGGCCGCAGGATCGGCACGCACATCCCGGCGGCGCGGTGGCGCTCGGCGATCTCCTCGGCGGCGGCCTTGGCCCGGCTGTAGGTGTCGACCGGCTCGCGCGGGTACGTCTCCGGCGTCGGGACGACCTTGGGCAGGCCGTACACGGCGGTCGAGGAGATGTGCACCACCCGGGGGGTGCCGGCGGCGCGCGCGGCGGCGAACACGTTCTCGGTGCCGCCGACGATGATCGAGCGGATCTGCTCGTCCGGGTAGCTGGGCAGCGCGGCCGCCGCGTGGACCAGCACCTCGGCGCCGTCCAGCGCCCGGGCCATCACGGCCGGGTCGCGGATGTCGCCGACCACCGCCACGCCGGGGCCGGGCCGCAGGTCGACCCCGCGGACGTCCTTGCCGTCCGCGAGCAGCCGTTCGGCGAGCCGCGAGCCGAGCATGCCCGCGGCGCCGGTGATCGCGATCACCACTGGGACCCCACCTTCTGCTTGAGGAAGCGCGTCACCAGGTGCCCGAGCCCCTTGCCGAGCACCTCGCCGAGCGCCTCGACCGTGCGCTCCACGTCGGCCGGGTCGGTGACCAGCGAGGGGCCGATGACCAGCGGGTTGAGTCCGTTGAGGGTGTAGTAGGCGAAGATGTCGTGGTCCTGGTACAGGGCGTTGATCACCGCGCAGGTGACCAGCTTGGTCTTGAACCTCGGGTCGCGGGCCATCCCGCCCGGCGCCAGCCTCGCGACCAGGTCGAGGATCTTCGGCCCGCCCTCGATGAAGACTCCCCAGAGCGCCCCGGCGCCCGTCACCCGGCCGACCGCCTCCGGGTGCTCCTTCGCCAGCCGGGCCAGCCCGGGCTCCAGGACGGCGCCGATCGCCCGGGCCCGCGCCGGGTAGTCGTCCTCGATGGCGATGTTGACGGCCTCCAGCGCGGTGGCGCACTCCTCGCCGAAGCCGTAGTACGTCGTCGAGGTGGACTGCAGCAGCGCGTCGCCGAGGTTGTCGTAGGCCTTGCGGAAGACCGGTTCGCGGGCGACGAACGCCGAGATCGAGGACTTGCCGCCGCCGAAGGACTTGGAGGTGGTGAGGACGTCCGGGATCAGGCCCGGGTAGCGCATGAAGTGGAACAGGGTGCCGGTCTTGCCCCAGCCGGTGTAGATCTCGTCGAAGATCAGCACGATCTTCTTCCGGGTGCACAGCTCGCGCAGCCCGCGCAGGAACTCCTCGGAGCAGGCCTGCACGGTGGAGGCGCTGAACGGCTCGATCAGGATCGCGTAGACGTCGTCCGGGTGGGCGTCGACGGCGCGGCGGACCGAGTCGAGGTCGTTGTAGGCGAAGGTGTCGATGCCCGGGATGGTGGGGAAGGCGAACTGGCTCTGGCCGGTCAGGCCGCCGGAGCCGAGCAGCTTGCCGTGGAAGGCGCAGTCGGCGCGCAGCACCGTCCCGCGCCTGCCGCCGTGGTACTTGTACGCCAGCTTGACGGCCCCCTCCACCGCCTCGGCGCCGGAGTTGGGCAGGAAGGACATCGAGAGGTCGCCGGGCAGCACCTCGGCCAGGTTGTGGCCGAGCGCGGCGAGGTAGGGCGAGAAGTACGTCTTGTGGACCTCCATCCGGCCGGCCCGGGCGAACCGCTCGCGGGCGGCCAGGATCCGCGGGTGGTTGTGGCCGTGGTTGAGCACGCCCACCCCGCCGGTGACGTCCAGGATCCGGCGGCCGTCGGTGAGGGTCAGATGGGCGCCCCGGGCCTCGGCGACCAGCTCCCGGCCGAAGCCGAAGGAGGTCATCAGCGAGACCTGGCTCTTGTTCACGTACCGCCGGTACAGGTCGTGCACCTCACGGACCTGGAGCCGTTCGGCGTCGTCAAGGGTGTACACGGGCTTCCTCTCGCATCGGGGTGGACCTGAGCCGGGCCCAGGTCAGGACGACGGCCGAGCTACCGAGCTCGGCCAGCACGCAGACGACCCGGCTGGCGATCGCCGCGGTGGCCGCGACGCCCCCGGGCAGCACGGTGGCGAGCGCGGCCGTGATGGTCAGCTCGCGCACCCCCCAGCCGTCCGGCACGATCACGGCCAGGCTGCTGACCACGGTGGCGAGCGCGAAGGCGCCGACCGCCGGGCCGAGCGAGGCCCCGGCCGACCCGCCCAACGCCAGGGCCAGGAACCAGAGGTGCAGTCCGGAGACCAGCCAGGAGGCGATCGCCAGCAGGACGGCCCGGCGGACGGCGGCGTCCGGCGGCGCCTCGACCGGCCGCCGCAGCAGCCGGGCCGCGGCCGCGACCGGCCGGGTGGCCAGGACCGGGCGGACGACGCAGGCCAGGAAGCCCGCGGCCGGCAGGCAGAGCCAGACCCACTGCCCCGGCAGCGCGGCCGGCGCCGCCAGCAGCCCGACGCCCGCGCCGGTGAGGAGGGTCAGCGCCAGGCTGAGCAGGTAGGCGGAGGTCATCTGGGCGGCCGGCACCCCGGCCGCCCGGCCGTGCGTGACATGGGTGAGCACGCCCCAGACCCGGCCCGGCAGGTACTTGCTGAGCTGCCCGAGGAAGTAGATCCGGGCTGCGTGGACCCCCCGGACCGCGTGGTCGCCGGGGATCAGCACCCGCCAGGCGTGCACCGCGAGCACCAGGCCGGCCACGTTGGCGGCGAGCGAGGCGGCGAGCGGCGGCAGGGCGTCCGCCCGGGCGAACGCCCTTACGGCGACCGGGCCTTCGTGGCGGAGCAGCAGGCCGAGGCCGACCAGGGCGGCGAGCACGATCAGCGGGGTGAGCACCTTGCGCAGCCGGTCCAGCATCACCGGGCCGCCCCGGTGCCGGGTGCGGTGCCGGGCTCGGCCGCCGTCGCCGAGACCACCCCGGCGGCGTCGGCACGGTCCGGGAGCAGCATCCGGACCGTGCCGACGGCGGCGCCGCTCACCAGGGCGGTGATGACCAGGAAGTGGACGCCGGTGAAGAACGGCACGAAACCCGGGCCCCGGTGGCCCGCGACGAACCGCAGCAGCCGGCCGTTGGCGGCGCAGAACCCGAGCGCCCCGAGGGCCGGCAGCACCGGGTACCAGGGCGCCAGCGGCAGGGTGGCCAGGGTGAGGGCGGCGGCGGCGACCGACGCCGGACTGTTGGCGGTCAGGTTGCGCCGCCCGCCCCGGCGCGCCGAGGCCAGCGCGGGCACCAGCACCAGCGCCCGCCGGAAGGTCTCGGCCAGCAGCGGCCGGAGCCGGTGCTCCTCGTCGTGCAGGGCGACCACCCGGTCGGTGAGGACGATCCGGTGGTGCGGCGCCAGCCGGTCGCTGAACTCCAGGTCCTCGGAGTCCCGCAGCCGCTCGTCGAAGCCGCCGAGGCGCTCGAAGACCTCGCGGCGCACGGCCGCCTGGGCGAAGAAGGCGGTCTCCACGACGCCCGCGCCGCGCACCCGCCACCAGTGCGCGTGCAGCACCCGGTAGCGCTCCACCGGACCGTCGTCGAACAGCGGATCCGGTGCGATCACTCCGTGTACGCAGCCGCACTCCGGGTCGGCCGCCAGGATTTCCAGCGCGTTGGCCACCGAATCGGGCGTCAGCGCCTCGTCGGAATCGAGGAAGAACAGAATGTCACCGGTCGCCGCGGCGATTCCGGCATTTCGCGCGGCGGACACTCCGCGGTTCGGAGTGCGCCGGATCAGGGTGCACGGATAGCCCTCGGCCACCTCGGCGGTCCGGTCGGTGGAGCCGTCGTCCACCACGATGACCTCGTGGACGGGGGCGGTCTGGGCGTACACCGAGTCGAGACAGGCACCCAGGGTACGAGCGGAGTTGTGGGCCGGTATGACGACCGATACGGAAAACGTCATGCCGCCATTTCAGGCGGGCCGCGTATCGGCCGGGTATCGTCTCGGTATTGGAATGCGGCCGGGTGAAATCCGGGGCGCCGCCGCCCTGCTACTCTCCGCGCCATGGATTCCGCTCGCCCGCGTTCGCTCGGGCCCCGGTCGCTGGTCGCCGTCACGGCCTGCTGGGGTGTTTTCCTCCTCCTCGACCGCCTGCTGAGCGGCCGCTGGTGGTTCTGGCTGATACCGGACCTCGCGCCGCCGCTGCTCTTCCTGGCGGTGCCGGTGCTGCTGCTGGCCCTGGCGGTGGTCACCCGGCCGTCGCGGCGGTGGCTCGTCCCGGTGGTGGTCGCCCTGCTGCTGGCCGGCCTGCCGCGCACCGGGCTCAACCCCGCGGCGCTGCTGCCCGGCCGGGACCGCGCGCCCGGCCCGGCGTTCACGGTGTTCTCCTGGAACACCGAGTACTGGGACACCACCGACGACCCGGACGCCTTCTACCGCTACCTCCGGAGCAGGGACGCGGACGTCTACCTGCTCCAGGAGTACCTGGCCTGGGTCCAGGAGACGCCGACCCGGATCGACCGGCTCGACCGGATCCGGCAGGAGTTCCCCGGCTACCGGGTGGCGGTGCTCGGCGAGTTGGTCACGCTCTCGCGGTTCCCGGTGCTCGCCACCCCGGCGGTCGGCGCGGCGCTGCCGGCCGGTACGCCGTGGGAGGTGACCTTCGCCAGGAAGAAGGTCCTCCGCACCGATGTGGACGTCCACGGCCGGGCGGTGTCCCTCTACAACGTGCACATCCCGGTCCAGGTGGACACCCGGCAGTCGGTGTTCGGCGGCGACTTCTACCGCACCGTCCGCGCGGCCGACGCCGCACGCCGGGAGCAGTACACGGCACTGGAGTCGGACGCCGCCGCCAACCACCACCCGCTGCTGATCGCCGGGGACTTCAACACCACCCCGGCGATGGGCGACCTGAGCGGCCTGCGCACCCGCTTCCGCGACGCCCGCTCGGCCTCCGGCGACCTCTACCCGGGCAGTTGGGGCGGCCTGCTGGGCAGCGACCTGTGGCGGCTGGACTGGGCGTTCACCGACCGCCGGGTCGCGGTGGAGCGGTACTCCTTCGCGGACCAGCGGGGGATGTCGGACCACCGGGGGCAGCAGCTGCGCGTGGCGCTCCGGCCGTGACACCGGCCGGCCGGGACGGCCGCCCGGCCGTCAGTCCTTCGGCGCCGGGCCGGAACGGCTCAGGGTGAAGGTGAGGTTGGGCCGCGCGGCCTTCGGTGCGGAGATCCGCATCGTCGTGTAGTCGCCGCCGGTCAGACCGCCCAGGGTCACCGTCGCGGGGACGGCGGCCACCCCGCCGGCCGCGTTCTTCTCCCAGAGCCGGCCCGTGGCGGTCGGGCTCAGCCCGCCCCACGCCGTCCAGACCAGCCCGTCCAGCATCGACGCGCCCTTGTCGCAGGCCAGTTCCAGGGACTTCGGCGAGATGAGCGGCTGCCCGTCGCACCCGTAAACGGAGCCGGGTGCCTCGGACGGCTCCGGCGGCGCCCCGGGGGCCGAGGCGGACGGCACGGCGGCGGGCGGGGACGGGACCGCGGACGTGGCCGTCGGCGCGGGCGTGGGCGTGGCGGGCTCCGTGGGCCGGACCGGCGGCGCGGAGGCGGACGGCGCGGCGGCCGTCCCGCTGCTCGAACAGCCGGCGACCGCGAGCAGCAGCGCGAGCGCTCCGACGGCGAGGCCCGCCGTACCGCGCCGCCGCCCCGCGGCCGTTCGTCTGGCCTGACCTGCCATGGTCCCCCCATTTGCCCGGTGCCGGTCGATCCGCACGTCCGGAAGTCCGCCCAGGCTACCGGTCCCTGAACTCCTGTCAGTACCCCGGGGGCGGAACGGCCGCCGCGGCCGTCGCGGGGCCCGTGCCGAAATTCGCTTGCCCCGGTCGCGGGTCGGCGTGCCAATGTGGCCGGGCACCACGAGCCGTGGTGCCGGTACGCGAGGAGGCGGCGACGACCATGGAGATCCGTTCCACGACCGACGAGGACCACGACGTCTTCGTCGACACCCTGCTCGCCCCGTTCGGGCTCTTCCGGGAGACCACGGCCGAGGACGGCGGCGGGGCCTGGTGGTCGGCGCTCGAAATGGACCGCGGCCTGCTCGCCGTGTCGGACGACGGGAGGCCCGTCGGCACCGCCGGTGCGTACTCCTTCGAGCTCACCCTGCCCGGCGGGGCCCTCGTCCCGGTCTCCGGGGTGACGGCCGTCGGCGTCCTGCCCTCCCACCGGCGCCGGGGCGTGCTGACCGCGCTGATGCGCCACCAGCTCGCCGGGTTCCGGGCCCGCGGGGAGTTCCTCGCCGTCCTGCTCGCCTCCGAGGCCACGATCTACGGCAGGTTCGGCTACGGACCGGCGACGTACACGGCGCGACTGACGGTGCCGCACCACCGGGCCGCCCTCGCCGCCCCCCGGGCCCGCCGGGCCGAGGCCGCCACGACCACCACGACCGCCCCGGACAGCGGCACGGTCGAGGTGCTGCGGCACGCCGACTGCGGCGAGCTCCTGGAGCAGGTCTACGACCGGTACCGCCGCACCCAGCCCGGCGCGCTGTCCCGGCCGCACCGCTGGTGGGCCCTGCGCGCCGGACAGCCCCCGATCGCGCCGACACCGCGCTACATCGCCCTGCACCGGGACGCCGACGGCGTCCCGGACGGGTACGCCTGCTACGCCAAGGACAAGCCCGACAACCTGACGGTCGACGAGGTCATCGCCGCCGACGACGCCGTCTTCACCGCCCTGGCCCGCTTCGTCCTCGAACACGACCTGGTCGACCGGGTCGTCTTCAAGCACGTCCCGCCCGACCACCCGCTGCGCTGGCGGCTCACCGACTTCCGCGCCGGCGAGGTGCACCAGGACACCGACTGGCTCTGGGTGCGGCTGCTGGACGTGCCGCGGGCGCTGACCGCGCGCGGCTGGTGCGCGGACGGCGAGCTCGTCCTCGACGTCGAGGACCCGTTCCTCGGCGAGCACGACCGCTATCTGCTGACCGTGCGGAACGGCAGGGCCGACTGCGTCCCGACGGACCGGGAGCCCGACCTGTCCCTGGACGTCCGCGACCTGGGCTCGCTCTACCTCGGCGGCACCGCCCCGAGCACGCTCGTCCGGGCCGGCCACGTCCTCGCCCACCATCCGGGGGCGGCCGCCCGCGCCGACGCCCTCTTCCGGGGCGAGCGCTCCCCGCACTGCCTGCACTGGTTCTGACCGCGCGCCCGCCGGGCGGCCGTACCGCGAACGGCACGGCCCCCGGCGGCCCCCGGCGGCCCTACCGGCGCCGCCGGGTCCGGCCGGTGGTCAGCGCACGGCCGGTGGTCAGCGCATCGCCAGTGGTCAGAGCGCGGCCTCGTCGAGGCGCCGGCGCTGCTCGGCGGAGAGGGTCACCGCCAGGGCGCCCAGCGCCTCGTCCAGTTGGGCGATCCTGCTGACGCCGACCAGCGGCACGATCTGCGGGTCGTGGTCCAGCAGCCAGCTGAGCGCGACCTGGTTCTTGGTCACCCCCAGCTCCTCGGCCACCGCACCGAGCGCCGCCAGCCGCCTGGGCGTGCCCGGGTGGTCGTAGGCGGCCGGGATCTCGACGTCCTCGCGGGTGTAGCCGCCGGAGAGGATCGGGCTGTAGACCCAGAGCCGGATGTCCCCCTCGGAGCTTACGTAGTCCAGCAGTTCACCGGTCACGTGGACATGGGCCGAGGAGGGCAGCGGGATGTCGAAGCGGGGCTGGAGGTAGGAGTAGCGGTACTGCATGTGGGTGTACCGGGCCCGGTCCCCCGCGAGCGCCCGGGCCCGCTCGACCCGCCAGACGGCGTGGTTGCTGGCCCCGACCTCGCCGGCCTTCCCGGCGGCCACCAGGTCGGCCAGGGTGTCGACCGTCTCGGCGAGCGGCACCGACCGGTCCTCGATGTGCGTCCAGTAGACCTCGACCCGGTCGGTACCGAGCCGGCGCAGGCTGCCCTCCAGCGCCGTCCGGACGGCCTTGTCCGAGAGGCCCTCGGCGGTCTCCAGGCCGGTCCCCGGGACGGTCGGCCGGGCCCCGACCTTGGTGCTGATCACCACACGGTCGCGGGCACCCCGGCTGGCCAGCCAGCGTCCGATCACCTCCTCGCTCTCGTCGCCGGTGGCGCCGTCCAGCCAGAACGCGTAGTTGTTCGCGGTGTCGAGCACGGTGCCGCCCGACTCCACGAAGTGGTCCAGGATCTCGAACGAAGTCCGCTCGTCGACGATCGTGCCGAAGCCCAAGGTGCCGAGGGCGATGGTGCGTTGTGGAATGGCCATAGGTCTTCCCCTCCCATGTGGTCTGGACCATTCAAGTCGCATCCCGCCCCGCACGCAACAGAGCGCCACCGGATCACCACCCGCCGTCGGCGCGACCGTGGCCCACCCGCGCGACCGGACCGGCGGGCGACCAGCTGCGCGGGCGCCCGGCCTCAGGCGGTCAACGGCTTGGCCCAGCGGGTCCACTGCGGCTGCGGCCGGTAGCCCGCCGTCCGCCAGGTGCGCTGCCCCTCGGCGTTGTCGTCGAGCACCATCGCGTCGGCCCGGCGGCCGCCGAGGGCGGTGAAGCGGTCCTCCGCCGCCGCCAGCAGGGCCGCGCCGATCCCCCGGCGGCGGTACCGCGGGTCGACGGCGAGGCGGTAGAGGTGACAGCGCCACCCGTCCCAGCCGGCGATCACGGTGCCGACGAGGGTCGCCGGATCACCGGCCGGGGTGGCGACGATCAGGCACTCCGGGTCGCGCGCGAGCAGGGCCGCCACCCCGTCGGCGTCGTCCGTGATGCTCGTCCCCTTGGCGGCGCGCGCCCAGAGCGCGAGCAGGGCGGGGATCTCGTCGGGGGTGGCGGTGCGCAGCACGATGTCGGCGGTCATGCCGGTCTGTCTACCAGGACCTCCGGCCGGGCCGCCGGGAATTCCGCACCGCGGGACCGGCCCCGGCCCCGCCTCAGCGGGCCGGTGCGGCGAGCTCCCAGACGGTGGTGGTCTTGAGCGCGGCGTCCTCCAGGTCCGCCACGACCGGCACCCGGTACGCGGCCAGCTCCGTGAAGTGCCCGCGCGGCAGGTACGCCCGCCCCGGGTCGCCGACGATCACCACCGCGCCGCGCGCCCGGGCCCGCTCCAGGAAGGGCAGGAACCGCGCGGCCATCGCCCGCTCGTAGAAGACGTCCCCGGCCAGCACCACGTCGGCCGGAGCGCCGTCCCCGTCCAGCAGGTCCTCCACCGCGGCCGCCACCCGGACGCCGTTGGCCTCCGCGTTGAGGCCGATGGCCGCCACCGCGTACGCGTCGATCTCGGCGGCGCGCACCGACTCCGCCCCGCGCATCGCCGCCGCGATCGCCACCAGCCCGGACCCGGCCGCCAGGTCCAGCACCGTCCGCCCGGCCACCACCTCGGGGTGGTCGAGCACATAGCGCGCCACCCCGACCCCGCCCGCCCAGGCGAACGCCCAGAACGGCGGCGCCAGCCCCACCTCGCCGCGCGCCGACTCGGTGGTCTCCCAGAGTTCGATGGCGTCGTCGGCCATCCGCAGGCTGATCTCGGGGACGAAGGGCACGGGCGCCGGGCTGGTCGCGTTCCGCACGAACTCCCGGTCGGACAGTGCCGTCGCAGCCGGGCGAGCGTCGTGCGTCTCGTTCAACATGCCCGCAGCATAGAGGCTTCCCGCCCGCCCGGAGCGCCACCGGAGCACGCGACCCGACCGCCCGGCCGGCCCCCGGGAGCGGGCCCGCGCGAGCACTCCGGGACGCGGGGCGACCCCGGGTCACGCACCGCCACCCGATGCGTACCATTTCGATACCGAAGCCGGGATGAGCTGCGGAGATGCTCGCCCGCCGGCCTCGGGCCCGGGTAGCATCCGGCACGTGCCCTCCGGGCCCGGCGCAGGCTGCCCAGCGCTGCCGTGCCGCGTTCCGGGTGGCGGACTCTCGCGGGACATTCGGTGGTCTCCGCGCACTCGGCACCGCGCGCCAGAGCTGTCGCGCGAACGGCGAAGGGCAGCATCTTGGCGGATCGGCTCACCGGAGGAGACTCCTCGCTGCTGCGGCGCATCAATGCGGCGGTCACGCTTCGGGCGCTGCGGGCCGGCCACTCGGTGACCCTCACTCAGCTGGTCGGGGACACCGGGCTGTCCCGGCCCACGGTGGAGGGCGTGATCGAGGGCCTGGTCGAGACCGGCCTGGTCGCCGAGGTGGACCAGCCCCAGAACGGCGGCCAGCCGGGCGGCGGGCGGCGCGGGCGACCGGCCCGCTGGTTCCGGTTCCGCGCCGAGGCCGGACACATCCTCGGCGTCGAGATCGGCGTGCACGACCTGCGGGTCGTGCTGGCCGACCTCACCGGCCAGGTGGTGGGCAGTCACTTCCGCCCGATCGAGGAGACCCTGGACGCGGAGGAGCGGCTGAGCGCCGTCCGCACCGCGGTCGCGGAGGTGCTGCGCAAGGCCGGCGTCTCCCGCGACAACCTGTGGGCGGTCGGCGTCGGCACCCCCGGCATCGTCGACCGCGACGGCACCATCCAGCTCGGCACCGCCATGCCCGGCTGGACCGGCCTGGACCTGGGCGCCCGCCTGCGCCGGTCCTTCCGCTGCCCGGTCATGATCGAGAACGATGCCAACCTGGCCGCCATCGCCGAGCACTGGCAGGGCGCGGCGGTCGGCGCGGACGACGTCGTCTTCGTGATGGCCGGTCTGAGCCCGGGCGCCGGCTCGCTCATCAACGGCCGGCTGCACCGCGGGTACGGCGGCGCGGCCGGCGAGATCGGCGCGCTGCACCTGCTCGGCCAGGAGGTCACCCCCGAGCGGCTGCTCTCCACCACCGGCAAGCCGCTCAATCCGCTGGACGAGGCGGCCGTCGCCCGGGTGCTGAGGCTCGCCCGCGAGGGCGACGAGGTGGCGAAGGTCGCCATGGACCGCTTCCTGACCCGCCTGGTGCAGAGCGTGGCCGCCCTGGTGCTGGCGATCGACCCCCAGCTGGTGGTCGTCGGCGGCTGGGCCGCCGGCCTCGACGGTGTGCTGGAGCCGCTGCGCGAGCGCCTCGCCCAGTTCACCCTGCGCGCGCCCGAGGTGGCGCTGGCGGCGCTCGGCTCGGAGGTCGTCGCGATGGGCGCCCTGCGGGTGGCGCTGGACCAGGTGGAGGAGCAGCTCTTCGCCGTCGACCCGCCGACCGGCGGCGCCGCCCGGGCCTGACGCCTTGGCGTGACACCCGGGCGTGACACCCGGGCCGGGTGCGGAGCCGGCGGCTCCGCACCCGGTGCCCGGGTCCGACCGGGGCCGGCGTCGCCGGGAACGACTCAGGCCCGGCTGCCTGCGGGGGCGTCCGGGCCTGGGCCTGAGGGTGTGCGACAGATGGTTCAGGAGGCGGTGCGCACCTCGGTGCCGGCACTGACGGGGGTGACCTCCACCAGACCGGTCTCGCCGAAGGTGAGCTTGCAGGTGTCCGCGCGGTAGGTGGAGACGGCCAGCGCGACCAGCCGGCCGGCGGCCGCGTACTGGGTGGTCATCACCAGCACCGGCGAGCCCGGCGGACGCTCCAGCAGGGCGGCCTGCTCGGCCTCGGCGACGCCCAGCTCGACCGAGCGGGACTCGCCGTCGACCTCCAGGCGCTCCAGCTGGCGCAGCACCGAGCGGGCCCGGTCGCTCTCGGCGCGGAAGCCGGGCAGGTGCGGCAGGGCGGAGGCCGGTACGTGCAGCGACTCGGTGGCGACGTTCTTGCCCTGGACCATCCGGACCCGGCGCACGGTGTGCACGGTGGCGCCCTCGGCGATGCCGAGGCCCTGGGCGAGCTGCGCGGTGGCGGGGGCGGTGGTGCAGTCGACGGTGCGCCAGGCCTGGCTGCGGGCGGTGCCCGGCCAGCCCTCCTCGTGGCGGTTGACCGGAACGCCGACCCGGGGGGCGGCGATCAGGGTGCCGATGCCCCGGCGGCGGACCAGCCGGCCCTCCAGCTCCAGCTGGTCGAGCGCCTGGCGCAGGGTGGCCCGGGCCACGCCGAAGCGGGCCGAGAGCTCGCGCTCGTTGGGGAGGACCTGTCCGGTGGAGAACTCCGTGTCGATCGCGCGGAGCAGCACCGTGCGCAGGTGCCAGTACTTCGGTTCCGGTACCGCCGTGAGCTGCCCTGTCGTTCCCACCGTGGCCTCCACCCTGCTCTGTCCGCCCTGCCGAAAGGAGGGCGGACCCGGCCCGCTGTCCGCTGTTGCGGCAGGTGGGAGAGCGGGCTTTATCCGTCCTTCTTTATTAAAGGTCTTTGCAGTAAGTGACCCTAGGGGCTGTGTCGGGAGATGGTCAAGACCAATGACGGCGGTTGGCGCCGATGTCGCGCGGATTCATGCCGCGTTCACGACAGGCCGACAAACGGACGGCGCCCCACCGCGTCGGGCACCGGGCCGGCCACCGGGCTCGGTAGGCTGCCCGGGTGATCGTGGTGACGAGTGTGAACGTGAACGGAATCCGTGCGGCGGCCAAGAAGGGCTTCATCGAGTGGCTGGCGGCCACCGAGGCGGACGTGATCTGCCTGCAGGAGGTGCGCTCCGAGCCCGGGCAGCTGCCCGTGGAACTGCGCGACCTGGAGGGGTGGCACGCGGTCTGGGCACCGTCCTCCGCCAAGGGCCGCGCGGGAGTGGCCGTGCTGTCGCGGCAGCAGCCGGAGCGCACGGTGGTCGGATTCGAGTCGGCGGAATTCGACAATTCGGGCAGGTATGTAGAAATCGACCTGCCGGGGCTCACCCTGGCCAGTCTCTATCTCCCCTCCGGTGAAGTCGGCACCGAACGCCAGGAGGAGAAGGAACGCTTCATGGCGGAGTTCCTGGTGCACCTCGGCAAACTCCGCACCCGCGCCGCCGCCGAGGGCCGCGAGGTCGTGGTGTGCGGCGACTGGAACATCGCCCACCGCCCCGAGGACCTCAAGAACTGGAAGGCCAACCAGAAGTCGGCCGGATTCCTCCCCGAGGAGC
Source organism: Kitasatospora sp. NPDC001603 (assembly GCF_040298365.1). NCBI lineage: Bacteria > Bacillati > Actinomycetota > Actinomycetes > Kitasatosporales > Streptomycetaceae > Kitasatospora > Kitasatospora sp. NPDC001603. The sequence goes on along the minus strand of NZ_JBEPAA010000059.1, from coordinate 30,553 downwards.
GCGCCTGGCTCACCCGGGTCTACGAGGAGGCCGGCTACGTCGACGTCGTCCGCCGCCTCCACCCCGACCGCACCGGCCCCTACTCCTGGTGGTCCTACCGCGGCCGCGCCTTCGACAACGACTCGGGCTGGCGGATCGACCTCATCGTGACGACCCCGGGCCTGGCGGCGAAGTGCGTCGAGGCCCGCGTCGAACGAGCGGCCACCCACGCCGAGCGGTGGTCCGACCACGCACCCGTCACCGCGGCGTTCGACTTCGGCGACGACTGACCCCCGGAGACGGACGGCCGGCGGGTCCGCGTACCCGCCGGCCCGTCGCCGGCACCGTGACCGCGCGGCCTCCTCAGCGGCCCGCCTCCGCGGCCGCCGGGCCGACCGGTCCGGGCCCGCCGCCGGCCGTGACGAGACGGGCGAGCTCGTCGCCGACCGGCGTGAGCTCGTAGTACACCGCGCGGCCGCTCCGCCGGGTGGTCACGACCCCGGCCTCGCGCAGCGCCGCCAGGTGGGCGGAGACCGTGCCGAGCGAGACACCGAGCACGACCGCCAGTTGGGACGGGGTCGCCGACATCCGCAACTCGGCGACGACACTGGCCCGGCCCCGACCGAGCAGCCGGGCCACCCCGCCGTCTCCCCGCGAGTCCGCGGCCAGGGCGCCCTTGGCCGGGTACACGAACGCGATCCGCGAGGGCGACTCACAGGTCCACTGGCCGGACAGCCCGGTGTGCGGGACGAAGACGAGGCCGTCGCTCCCGATGTGGCGGTCGGCGTAGTTCTGCGTGGAGAACTGGATCGCGTCGTGACCGACCCACTGGACGCCGGGCGCCATGCCCTCCAGCGCGTGCCGCCACCCGCTGACCGCGATCACGCCCGCCCGGTGGCGGATGTCGCGTTCCATGACGGCCCGGCGCCGCTGCCAGTCCGGCTCCACGAACTGCGCCCAGAGGTCGGTGAAGACGTCGGCGGTGCGGCGGGTGATCCCGTCGACCCCGGCCCAGGCGATCCCGTCGCTGGTCCAGGCGAACCGCTGCGCCTCGGCGAGCATGGCGCGTGCCGCCGGGTCGTCGATCGCGCGCATGGCCGCCAGCTCGTCGGCCAGACTGCCGGTGAGCCCCCCGGGAGGTGGAATGGCCACGAAGTCGGGCAGGTACTTGGTGGCCGTCACCAGCCGCAGCAGACCGCCGACGAACGGGCCCGCGGTCAGCCAGCGGCCGAACGCCTCGACGCGGGGGCCCGTGACCCCGCGGTCCCACGCCTGCCGCAGCAGGGTGATCTCGCTGAGCGTCTCGGCGAGCGGGGACACGGCGAACCGGCTCGCCTGCAACGCGTCCGGTCCGAAGCGCAAGAGGGTCACGGCGTGACAGCCTACGACGACCGCCGCGATCAAGGGAATCACCCGGCCCCGGGCCGGCTACCCGACGCGCCGCCCGCCGTACCGGCCCTCCTCGGCGATCCTGTTGTGGGCGAAGGTGTCCTCGCCGCTCACCAGCACGGCCGCCCACTTCTCCAGGGAGATGGCACCGCCGTACTCCTCGATGTGATCCGTGTCCGGGTAGATCCGCACCTTCGTCGGAACGTACCGACAGGCGAACCCCATCCGGTAGCTGTCCTCGGTGCTGTTCGGCAGCGAGGCGTGCATCAGCGTCGACCAGAAGATGACGCTCTGGCCCTTCTTCATCACCAGGGGGACGGCGTCCTCCTCGCTCGGCCGCCAGTCGGGATCGACCTGGAGCTGGCGGTAGTCGTACCCGAAGAACCCCCGCCTGACGCCGTTCTTGACCTCGGAGTTGATGCGCTGCGCGTCGTACTCCATGCGCCGCGTCTCGTCGTAGTTCCGCTCGTGCTGGGTGCCGGGAATGATCTGCAGGCAGCCGTTCTCACGGGTCGAGTCCGTGAAGGCGGTCCACACCGTGAGCGTGCCCGCCCCGAACTCGGTCTCGGACTCTCCGGGCCACAGCAGTTGGGGCTTGCCGCTGGCGTTCGCGAAGGTGTCCGCCTGGTGCCAGTCGGTGCCCTCGTCCCCGGGGTACTTGGGGAAGAACTCGGTGCGCCAGCAGAGCACGTCCGGGCCGAGGATGGACGTCACCCGGTCCACGATCTTCCGGTTCAGCACGTGCCGGGCCAGCACGTCGATGTCGAGGTGGCGGTCGTAGTTGACGATGTTCCCGGCCCCGCTGCCCGCGGCCTCGGGGTACGCGGCCCGCGACCGGTCCAGCGACTCGCGCTGGACGGTCCTCCAGATCCGGTCCATCTCGTCCTCGCCGTAGACGGTCACCGGTCCGAGGAAGCCGCTCCGGTGGAACGACGCCAACTCGTCGGGTGTGAGCGAGAAATCCGTGCGCTCGGAGCTGCTCATGTCCTTCCCCTCCATCGTCTCTACCGCTTCTGTGCCGGCTGCATCTTCGTCACGGCCGCGTCGAGCGGCTCGGTGTAGGTCGTCCGGATGTCGAGGGCCACGCCGTAGGTCGCGCCGAGGAACCTGTTCAGCTTCGAGAACAACAGCGAGTAGCCGCCGACGTCGAGGAAGTTGTCCGAGGCCGAGATGGTCCCGTCGTTGAGTTCGCCGCGCAGCCAGTCGACGAGCGCCTCCACGACGTCCGCGGGGTCCGCCGCGCCGGCCTTGCCGTTGTCCGCTGGGGTTTCCATGGACGCTCCGTCCTGTCGCTGCACTCCGTCACCTGCTGGAGATCGACTCGGTCCTGACGCGGCTCAGGGTCGGAAGCACCTCACGGAACCGCAGGACGATGCCCTGGCAGTAGTTCGCGTTGTGCTCCAGACTGCGGCGCGCCATGTAGGGCACCTTCTGCCGGCCCCGGTGGTCGATCCGCACGGTCGTCCCGCCGGTGCCCTCGTCGTTCCCCACCGCCGGTGTCCCGCCGTCCTCGAACACCGCGACCAGCTCGGTCAGGCCCTGCGGCAGGCGCACCTGCACCGCGTAGTCGTCCACGGCCTCCGGCTCGACCTCCCGGAATCCGACGGAAGGCAGCCGGAACGGCTCCCGGTAGACGTACGGCCGGACCAGCAGATCCATCTCGAATGCCGTGCGTGCCACCGGATCGGCCCACCACTCCTGGCCGCTCACGAAATCGAAGAGCAGCCGGTCGAACTCGTCGCGGTGCGAACTCAGGATCATGTGGGCGGTGATACCGGTGTTCATGAGGTCATAGTTCGCGAGGTTCTCGATCGACCGGGAGATGAAGTCGCATATCTCGCCGTCGCCCTTCTTGAGGTATTCGGCGAACGAGGCGAAGAGGTCCCCGAAGGACACCACGCCCTGCCGGTCGAGGTACCTGGAGACCAGCAGCAGGCCCCGCATGTTGTACAGGCAGTGAATCGCGTAGTAGAGCCAGAACCCGTCCTCGCACTCACGACGGGAAACCCATTTGGTGGCGACCACCACGTCCGCCTCGGCGATCTCGCTGGGCGCGGACTCCACCTGGAGCCCGAACTCCTCCTGCCGGCCGAACATGGGGGTGTTGTTGAGGAGCAGCTGCGGATAGATGATGAGGGTGTCCGCATCGGAGCGGCACAGTTTCGTGACGCCCTCCTTGAACGAGCCGTACGATTCCCCCGGGAGCGGCCAGATCAGCTCGACGTACGAGCTGATTCCCTTCTCGCGCAGCGTCCGCTGCAGACTGGTGTACGTCTCCTGCCGGATGTTCTGGCGCTCGACCATCTTGAGGGCTTCGGGGCTCAGGCTCTGCAGGGAGATCGGCTGGGCGGCCATCAGCCCGCCGCGCACGAAGATCTCCGTGATCTCGGCCATGCGGTCCGGCTTGTTCTTGGCCGCCGCCATGTTCACCATCAACGGGAATCCGGTCAGGTTCTTGCGTTCCACCAGGTACTCGCTCAGTTCGACGTCCCGCGGGGCGAGGCCCCAGTTGGCGTCGGCGATGAAGAGCCCGGCGAACCCGTGATCGGTGATCCAGTCGAGCTCGGCCTTGATGCGGTCCACCTCGAACTTGTGCACCTTGTCGTTGGTGGCGGCCCCCCAGTAGCAGAAGCTGCAACGGAACGGGCACCCCCGGTTCGTCTCCATGATCGCGAAGCTGAATTCGTGCCCGTCGAAGACGCCGGTGAGGAACGGCGACGGGATCTCGGTCAGGCTCTTGACGCGCGGAGCCGCCTCCGTCGTCACCAGCTCGCCCGCCTCCCAGTACGACAGGCCGGGGACGAGGCTCAGGTCGGCCCGGTCGGCCGCCAGTTGGGTGAGCAGCCCGTGGACCGTCAGCTCTCCCTCGCCGTTGCAGACGTAGACCCGGTCGACGGGTTCGGGCAGGTACCGCGGGGCGTTCTTCATCACCTGGGGACCGCCGAGCAGGAAGTGCGCGTCGGGGCGCTTCGAGACCAGTTCACGCAGCAGCCACTGCACCAGCTTCGAGTTCCAGATGTAGCACCCGATGGCGTAGACGTCCGCCTCCCGGGAGAGGAGTTCGCCCAGGATGCGCCCTCGGTCCATGGCGGCCGGGAACGAAGCGATCTCGAAGCGGTAGGAGGCCCTGAGCTTCGGGTCGTTCTGCGCGTACGCCTGCATGTATCCGGCGGCAAGCGGAAGCATGTTCTCGTAGGTCGGCAGGTCGACAAACACGACCGACTTCATCGTAGGACCTTTCGCTCGGCGTGCCTCGGGGTCGTTCGCTGTCTCCGCGCGGGCGCCCAGGCCGTGGGGCCGAAGACCCGCCTGCCGCCCGGTCCGGGTCAGTCGCGCTCGGCGTGCGACGCCGCGGGGACGTCCGCCGCCCGCTGGTCGACCCAGTGGGCGAGTTCGGAGAGCACCGGGCGCTCGATGAGGTCCCGAAGATTGATCTCGATGAGCCAGGTCCGCCGAATGTGGCCGACGGCCTTGGCCATCAGCAGGGAGTCACCGCCGATGGCGAAGAAGTCGTCCTCGCGACCCACTTCGGATATTCCCAGTACGGTTCGCCAGATCTCTGCCAGCCTGGCTTCGGTCGGATTCAAGGTGTCCCTTTTCGCCGGAAGTCTCGCTGTCCACGGGCGGTCCGAGGGAACGCCTTGCCATGACCCTGTGTGGCACCAGGGGAAACCGCCCTGAGCGGTGCGACCTGCCGGAGTGCGGCGGATATGTCCATACCGGACATGCGCCGTGAACCCCCGCAACGCGCGCGTTCTCCTGAGCGGCAGTCGGCCGTGCGACAGCTGGAAACGCACCAATATGTTGCTCCGGTGATCAGAGTCCCCGGTCTTCACTTCGGTGTCAAGAGACGCCCACGGAGCAGAAATTGCCAGTTCTGTACTGGCGTACAAGTCCGGCGGCCGCCGAGATCGGTCCGGATTCGCCGCAATTCGGTGGTCCGCCGGGATCCGGAGCGGCGGCGGTTCCGCTCACGATTCGTCACGGACGTGGTTTCGTGGCTGGTGACGGGCCTTTTCCGGTGGCGCGCCGGCGCCGCCGCCGACCGGTCCGGAGCAGAACGCGACCGCGGTCGCGGACGGGCGCCGGCCGGACGACGGCGCATCGGGGGTCATGAGTTCCGGACAGGTCGGCGCCATGGGCCGGGCCGGGCCGGCCGCGCCGCCCGGCGCGGCCTTCCCGCCGTCGGCTTCCCCCACCGCGGGGACACCGGGCGGTTGTTGCGACTGTTGTCGCAAGGATTCACCCGGCCCCCCACCGGGCTCGATATTGTCCGCGTGACAGATACCGTGACATCAGTTCCAACCCCGACGAAACGCCTCCTGAAGGGCCGGTTCGGCTGGTTCTTCGTGGGCCGGACCGTCGACCTGGCCGGCTCGTCCATGACCACCGTCGCACTCGCCCTCTCCGTGCTCCAGGCCTCCGGCAGGGCGGCCGATCTGGGCATCGTCCTGGCCGCCAACATGATCCCCACTCTCGTGCTCCTGCTCCTGGGCGGCGCGGTCGCCGACCGGGTGAGCCGGCGGACCGTGCTCCTCCTGTCCAACCTCTGCACCGCGGCCGTGATGACCACGATGGCCGTCCTGCTGATCACGGATCGCTACCAGCTCGTCGCGTTCGTCGGCCTCGCCCTCGTCGGCGGCGTCGTGAACGCGTTCTCGCAGCCCGCGCTCCGCGGCATCGTGCCCGAACTCGTCGAGCGGCAGGACCTCCAGCGCGCCAACGCGCTCCTGGCCAGCAGCCAGAACACCGTGCGCATCATCGGTCCCATGCTCGCCAGCGTCCTGGTGGCCACGGTCGGCGGCGGGTGGGCCCTCGCGGCCGACGCGGCCTCCTACCTCCTGGCCGCCGCGGCCTTCACGCGCATCCCGGCAGAGAGCCGGCCGCCCGCGGCGCGCGAGCCGCTCTGGCACGACCTCCTCGACGGCTGGGCCACCTTCCGGTCGATGCGCTGGGTGGTGATCATGACCGTCTCGTTCGCCCTGGTCAACGCCGCCAACGTCGGGCCGTGGAACGTGCTGGGGGCACAGGTGGTGTCGGGGAACGACGGCGCCATGGGCTGGGGCACCGTGCAGACCGTACGCGCGATCGGGCTCCTGGTGATGAGCGTCGTGGCCGTCAAGGTGGTCCTGCGCCGGCCGCTGCGTGACGGCGCGGTCTGGGGGACCCTGGCGGGCTTACCGCTGCTGGCGGTCGGTCTGACCGGGAACGCGTGGATCGTGTCGGCGGCCGCCTTCGTCGGGGGGCTCGGCCTCACCGTGGCGTCCATCGGCTGGGAGACGACGCTCCAGGCCGCCGTCCCCGCGGAGTCGTTGTCGCGGGTCGCGGCCTACGACGAGCTGCTGTCCTTCGTGGCGATCCCGCTCTCGCAGCTCGCCGTGGGGCCGCTCGCCGCGGCGTACGGGGCGCGGGAGGTCGTACTCGCCTGCGGAGTCGCCTACATCGCCCTGTGCCTGCTGCCGTTGCTGAGCCGGGAAGTCCGCGCCATGCGGGCGGAGGGACAGCCGGCCGCCCCGGCCTCGTAGCGCCCCGGACGCACGGCGACGAGCGGCCCGATCACCCGTCAACCGCCCTCCTGCGCGCGGACATCGACCCGCAGGAGGGCGCCCGGGCGGTCCGGGGAGGATCCGGCGCGGCCGGACACCGCCTCGACCGACTCCTGTGTCACAGAGGCGGGTTCACCGCTTGACGGTGCCTTCGTGGAGCCGGTCGATCATCCGGTGGGTGGCGTCGAGCGGCGTCTCCGGATCGGCGGCTTCGTCGGAGTTCCTGGCGTTGCGGGCCGCGATCTCCTCGCCCCAGCTCTCCATGCCCGCGAACGGGATCGTCTCCTCCGGAACATAGGAGGGATACCGCCGGTAGCTGTTGATTCCGGCGACGGGCTCGCCCCGCACCAGGAGCGGATTCAGATAGAGGCCGTCGCTGGTGATCCTGGTGGTCGCCGGAATGTATCCGATGTCCAGCCCGCAGCGGCGGCGCGGCGAGGTGTTCGGCCCCGAGCAGTGCAGGATGTTCGGGTGGTGGATCTCGACGTCGCCCGGGTCGAGTTCGATGTCGACGACACCGTTGCGCTCCGACCACTCCCGCACCAGCTCCTCCTCGGAGACCGAGAACAGCATGTTCGGCGAGTCGACCGAGCGGACCGGCGCGTGGAGCGGCATGCGATGGCTGCCGGGGATGACCCGCAGACAACCGTTCTCGGTGGTGCACCGGTCGACGGCCAGCCAGACGGTGAGTGCGCGCATCGGGTCGAGGTTCCAGTAGGAACCGTCCTGGTGCCAGAGCACCGGCTGGCCGTCCTGGGGGGGCTTGCAGATGTAGTGCGCCGTGAAGCACGCGACGTCCGGGCCGAGGAAGAATTCGGCGATATCCACCAGCCGGGGGTCGGAGACGAGTCTCACCCAGAATGCGTCATTGCGTATCAGCGGATGGTGGAGATGTTCCGGGCGGAGGTCCGGATAGCGATCGGTGAGCCAGCCGACATGGGCCCTGATCTCCTCCAGCAAATCCTTCGGAATGACGTCGCGGATAATGCTGAAGCCCTGCTCCTCGTACTCCGCGCGGACGCTCTCTGGGACGTTCAATGCGACCCCCTAATCGCGACTTCCGTGGCCGCGCCAGTCTCGCACCAAGCCAGGGCGTGTACAAGCTCCCGACGGGTCCGGGCTGCCGGCAGAGCGCTTCCGGGCTTTCGCTTCGAGGTGACGCCACGGCCCGGCCGGGGGATTCGCCGGGCCCGGCGATGAGGTCGTCGATCAACGTCGGGCCGGTGATGGATCTCCTTCGGCCGGGGGCGGCGACTACGGCGGGAGTTCGGGCGGTGATGCCGGCGGGGCCGCCCGGCCCGTTCGCCGGGCCATCCACGCGCGCTCCGTCAATTTGTCATGGTGCGAGGCCAGTTGGGCGGGAGTGTGACCGCGGCCGCGGGACGGCCATCGCGGCGGGATCGTGCCTGGTGACCGTAGCAGTGGGGGGCCGTATCACCATGTGATGGCGGGTCCGAGGGGGGGATAGGAGAACGGATGCCGGTCGACAACGAATCTCGGCCAGTATGAGGCCGGACAAGTCCCGTTCGCCTTCCCCCTTTCGTGTTCCTGACCGGCCAGCACGGCGGGGAGCGCGTGGCGGGCGTGACTGCGGTGACAGCCCGGAACTCGAGCAAAGCCGCTGGCACCAGGCTGGTGGAGTGTTCCGTGTGTTCTCCTGACCGGAATCATTCGTCGACCACTCGAACCGATCGTCGTCGTGTGCGACTCTCCAACGGCGGGCGATCCGCCCGGTGGGGACACGGGGAACCGCTGACGGTGTCCGAGAACGCACCGAAGAGGAGCAGTATTGAACGACATCGCGCCGTTGGCCGAGCCGGAGCAGTCAGGACCCCTGCGACGGCCGGATCCGCTGCCGGTCTCCTCCGGCCAGTTCCGCCTCTGGTTCCTCGACCGGGTGCACGGCACCACGTCGACCCACCAGGTCCCGCTCGTCCTGCGGCTCCACGGCGCACTGGACCGGGCCGCGCTCGAAGCGGCCCTGACCGACGTCGTCCTGCGTCACGAGAGCCTGCGCACCGTGATCGTGCCCGTGGCGGGGGTGCCGGTCCAACGCGTGCTTCCGGACGCCCGCCCGGTCTTCGACACCCGCACCGTCGCACCCTCCGCCCTGGAGCGGGAGGTCGCCGCCGCCGCGGCGCACACCTTCGACCTCGCGACGGAGATACCCGTCCGCGCCGGCCTGTTCCGGATCGCCGCGGACGACCACGTCCTGGTGCTGACACTGCACCGCACGGCCTGCGACGGCGGGTCGATGGCCCCGCTCGGCCGCGATCTCACCCTGGCGTACGAGGCCCGGTGCCGGGGCGCCGCCCCGGTCTGGGCGAAGCCGCCCGTGCAGTACGCCGACCACGTGCTGCGGCAGCTGCGGCGCCTCGGTGACGCGTCGGATCCGCACAGCCTCGCGGCGCGGCAACTGGCCTTCTGGCGGGAGACGTTGTCAGGGCTGGGCGGCGAGATCGGGCTGCCGTTCGACCGCCCGCGCCCGGCGGCGCCGAGTCGCGGCGAGGACTCGGTGCGCTTCGAGGTCTCCCCCGAGGAGCACGCACGGCTGGTCGAGCTGTCGCACCGTACCGGGACGACGATGTTCATGATCGTCCAGGCCGCGCTGGCCGTGCTCCTCAGCCGGCTCACCGGCGACGTGGACGTGCCGATCGGCACGCTCACCCCGGGGCGCCCCGACGAGGCGTCGGAAGACGTCGTCGGACTCGTGGCGAACACGGTCGTGCTGCGCACCGGTCTCGCGGGAAACCCCACCTTCGCGGAGTTGCTCGACCGGGTTCGTGAGGTCGACCTGGCCGCCTTCGCGCACCAGGACGTGCCGTTCGAGCACGTCGTGCGGGCCGTCGATCCGGCGCGGGTCCCGGGCCGGAACCCGCTGTGCCAGGTCCTCGTGACCGCCGGAGCCCGCGCGGTCGACTGGCGGCCGGCCGGGCTGCGCACGACCGCGGACGTGCCCGACCTCGGAGCGCCCGGGTTCGGAGCGTCCGGGTTCGACCTGCACCTGAACGTCGACGCACGCCACGGGCCGGACGGGACGGCGGCAGGCCTCGTCTGCGACCTGCGGTTCGACACCGACCTGTTCGACCGCGCGAGCGCCCAGACGATCACGGCCCGGCTCGTCCGCGTGCTCACGGCCATGGCGGCCGACGCCAACCGGACCATCGGCGCCGTCACCATCCTCTCCGCGACCGAGCTCTCGAACGTCCTCACCGCCTGGAACGACACGGCGAGGGACGTGGCGCAGAGCGCGCTGCCCGAACTGCTGGAGGCGCGGGCCGCCGCGACCCCGGACGCGGTGGCGGTGCGGTGCGGGGATTCGGCACTGACCTACGGCGAGCTGAACGCGCGGGCGAACCGGGTCGCCCGCCACCTGGCCGGCCGCGGCATCGGGCCGGAGTCGGTCGTCGCGTTGTCGATGGCCCGGTCCGTGGACCTGATCGTCGCGGTGTGGGGCACGCTGAAGGCCGGCGCGGCCTACTGTCCCGTCGATCCGGAGTACCCGCCGGAGCGGGTGGCGTTCATGCTCAAGGACAGCGATCCCCAACTCGTGCTGACCGGACCGGTCGACGAGCAGGGCATGGCGGACGGCAACCTGACGGACGCGGACCGGGTCACGCCGTTGCTGCCGGCCCACCCCTGCTACATGATCTACACCTCGGGGTCGACCGGGCTGCCGAAGGCGGTGGTGATGCCCGGCTCCGCCCTGGTGAACCTCATCAGGTGGTACGAGCGGGTGTCCGCGACGTCGGACGGCGCGGCCACCCACCGGATCGCCAACTTCTCGTCGATCAGCTTCGACGTGGCGCTGGTGGAGATCCTGATCGCCACGGTGCGCGGCGGCTGCGTCGAGCTCCCGGACGAGGAGACCCGCCGGGACCTCGACAAGCTGGTGACGTGGCTGGAGAAGAGCGAGGTCGACGAGGTCTTCGTGCCCAATCTCGTCCTCGCCGCGATCGTCGACATCAGTCAGGCCGCCGGGACCGAACTGCCCCGGTTGCGGCACGTGATCCAGGGCGGTGAGAGCCTGGCGCTGACCCCCGAACTGGCGGCGTTCCACCGCGCCGTGCCGGACCGCCGGCTGGCCAACTACTACGGCCCCACCGAAACCCATGTGGCCACCTCGTTCGCCCTGCCCGCCGATCCCGACGACTGGCCGGAGGAGGCGCCGATCGGCCGACCCGTCGACAACATGCGGACCTACGTCCTCGACCGGTGGCTCCAGCCGGTACCGCCGGGCGTCGCCGGCGAGTTGTACATCGCGGGGGTGCAGCTGGCCCGCGGGTACCTCAACCGGCCCGGCCTCACCGCCGACCGGTACGTCGCCGATCCTTTCGGCCCGCCGGGCAGCCGGATGTACCGGACCGGGGACGTGGTGCGCTGGCGCGCCGACGGGCAGCTCGTGTTCATGGGCCGGGTGGACGACCAGCTGAAGGTCCGGGGCTTCCGCATCGAGCTCGGCGAGATCGAGGCCGTGCTGCGCGGTCACGACGAGGTGGTCCAGGTCGCCGTGCTCGCGGTCAACAAGCACACCCCGGCCACCCGCCTGGTCGCCTACGTCGTGCCCGCGACCGAGACGCTGACGCCGACCGCCCTGCGCCGACACGCGGCCGAGTCGCTGCCGCTCCACATGGTGCCCACCGGGTTCCAGATGGTCGAGGCCCTGCCGTTGACTCCCAACGGGAAGCTCGACCGGAAGGCGCTGCCGGCGCTGACCGAGGAGTCCGCCGGCCGGCCGCCGGCCGAAGGGGCGGAGCAGACCGTCTGCGACGTGTTCGCCGAGGTGCTGGGAGTGCCGGTGGCCGACGTCCACCAGAACTTCTTCGCACGGGGCGGCCATTCACTCGGCATGGTACGGGTCGCGCACGACATTCACGGGCGGCTCGGTGTCGACCTGCCGCTCCGTGACGTGTTCGAGCACCCGACGCCTGCCGGACTTGTGCAACTGCTCGCCGAACGGGGGTGACGTCCATGTCCTACAACCACTGAGACACCGCGGCGCTCGGTGCGGACCTGCCACGCGGGGCCGCGTCCGAGCACCCGACACCTGCCCGGCTCGTGCCACTGCTCGCGGAACGGGGGTGACGTCCATGTCGTACAACCACTGAGACACGGCGGAGGACCGGTGAGCTACGCCCGGTCCCCGGGTCGAGTGATCCCGCAGTGAGAACAAGGAATTCGTGAAAGACACCGGACGCACGCCGCCCCGCGTCGAACGCGCGGCGGCGTGCGTTCTCCACCCCGATGACACGAAGGCGGAGCCTGGTGACCCCCACCCCGACCTACGATCCGCTGTCCCCGGCCATGCTCAGGGATCCCTATCCGACCTACACCAGGATGCTTGAGGAGCAGCCCGTCCACTGGCATGCCGGCATGCGCGCGTGGGTGGTCGTCCGGCACGCGGACTGCGTGCGCGTGCTCCGCGAGCACGCGACCTTCGCGCGGGACCCCAGCCGGGTCGGGGAGAAGATCCCGGACTTCCGCCAGAACGTGCAGATGATGGACCCGCCGGAGCAGAACCCGCTGCGCCAGCTCCTGGTGAGCGCGATGCGCTCGCAGGACAAGGACCGGCTGTTCCGCCAGGCGGTCGACTTCGTGCGCGGGCGACTGGCCGCCCAGCGGCCGGGCGAGCCGTTCGACCTGATGGCGGACGTGTCCGCGCCCTTCGCCCTGCACATCTCCGCGGCCCTGCTCGGCGTCCCCGAACCCGACGACGCGGACTACGCGGAGATCTCGCACGGCATCGCGCTCCGGATGGATTCGGGCCTCGCGCCGGAGAACATCCCGCAGGGAGATGCCGCGCGCAAGCGCCTGAACGACCTCGGCGAGAGCTGGTTCCCGCGCCCCGAGGGCGACAACGGCCTGATCGCGAACCTCATCCGGCGGGCGGACAAGGAGTTCTCCGGCAGCCACTACATCCGAAACTCGGCCGCCATGATGTTCAACGCCAGCTACGGGACGATCTTCGCCATGGTCGGCAACGCGGCACACCTGCTGGCGACCGTGCCCGACCTGCTGCCGGAGCTGTCCCGCCCGTCCCGCTCGGTGACCGGCGTCGACGAGCTGATCCGGTACGACGGGCCGGCGCAGGGAACCAGCAGGATCGCGGTCGCGGACACCCTGATCGAGGGCACCCGCATCGCGGCGGGCGACAACGTGGTGACGCTGCTCGCCGCCGCCAACCGCGACCCCCGGGTCTTCGCCGACCCGCAGGACATCGACCTGGACCGCCGGCCGAACCCGCACCTGGGCTTCGGCTCGGGGCCGCACGCCTGCTTCGGCTCCGAGTTCGGCAAGCTGAGCGTCACCGCGGTGATCAACGCGCTGAGCGACGAGGGCGTACGGCTGCGCCTCGCGGCGGAGCCCACCCGCCGCACCACCGCCACCGTGCGGAGCCTGGACACCCTTCCGGTGTACCTCGATCGCTGAGCAGCGCAGGCAGCGCAAGCAGCGCGGAGCAGCGCAGGGCCGGGCAGCGCAGCACAGCGCAGGGCAGAGCAGCGCCGGACAGACCAGCACGGCGCAGCACCGGGCAGCGCGGCGCAGACCGGAGCTGAGCAGACACATCCGTCGAACCGAGGGATCTGGTACAAGGTGAACGTCGTTCTTCTAGGTGCGGAACAAGAAGCGATCGAGGAGCTGGCCCGCCTCGGCCACACCGTCACGGTGTTGTACGTGGCGCACGACCGCGTGGTGATGGAGGCCTGCCAGGGCCTGATCGCGCACCGCGCGTTCCTCCCCTCCTTCGACCGGCCGGAACTCGCCTGGGCCGCCCTGATCCACCTCGGTGTCGCCGACCAGGTCGACGTCGTCGTCTCGGGCCACGAGTTCGCGGTGACCACCGCCGCCATCCTGAACGACATCCTCGGGTGCCGGAAGCCGATGGACGCCCGGGTGGCGCTCGCCGGTCGCGACAAACCGCTGCAGAAGACCCTCTGGCAGCGGCACGGCGTACCGACGGCGCGGTTCGTGGTGTTCCCCGAGCGGCCGACCTCGGTCGCCGGGTTCCGCGACGCGCTCGGCGACCTCGCTCCTCCCTACATCGTCAAGCCGACGGCCGACGGCGGCGCCCATCTCGTCTTCCGGGCCGAAACCGCCGAGGAGTTGTTCGACCGGCTGACCGCCACACCGGAACTCGACGCGTTCATGGTGGAGGAGTGGCAGGCGGGGGACGAGTGGCACTTCGACGGCGTCGTCGTCGACGGCCGGATCGAGACCTTCATGGTGTCGCGCGACGTGAACCCGTGCATCGAGGCGAAGAACGGGAACCCGTTCCGTTCGATCGCCCTCCCGCCCGAGGCGTACCCGGAACTCTACGAGGAGGCCCGTGCCTTCGCCGAACGCTGCCGGTCGGCGCTCGGCGGCCGCAACACCGTCTTCCACCTCGAAGTGTTCGGTGGCCCGGGCCGGTTCGTCGCCGGTGAGCTCGCCTGGCGCCCGGCCGGCGGCCTGGTCAGCATCAGCGCACAGCACACCGTCGGGGTCAGCCTCTGGGCGGCACACGCCCTCGTCCACATCGACGCGCCCGTGCCGGCGCCCGATTTCGAACCCACCGGCGTCATGGGCTTCGTGTGCCTGCCGGTCAAGTCCGGTTTCCGCAACGGTGTGACGCAGGAGGACCTGGAGAGCCTGCCCGGGGTGCGTCACGTCCGGATGAAGGCGCCGGTGGGCGAGGTCATGAAGGAGCTCAAGACCACGTCGATCGCCGTCGCCTGGGCCCTCGTCGAGGGGGACGACGTCGATCACTGCGCGAAGCGCATGGACGAGGCCATCCGGCTGGTCACCGAGCTGCACGAGGCGAAGAGCCTGCCGTAGGCCGGCGCCACGACCACCGCCCCGCCGACCACCGCTGCCCCGACCACCGCTCGGCCGACCACCGCTCCCCCGGCGACCGCTCCGACGACCACCGCTCCGACCAGCCGAAAGTGTCAGGCGCCTTGAGTATTCACCTCAACCTGTTCATGCTGCTGCCCGGGCACCATGACTCCGCGTGGCTGCATCCCGGGTGCGACTCGGCCCGTGTCACCGACATCCACTACTACCTCGAACTCGCCCGACTCGCGGAACGAGGGCTGCTGGACTCCGTGTTCATCGCCGACGCGCTCTGGCACAAGCCGCGCAGCAACTACTGCGGCGGGCTCGAACCGCTCACCGTGTTGAGCGGCCTCGCCCTGGGCACCGAGCACATCGGACTGATCGCGACCGCGTCGACCTCGTACTACGAGCCGTTCCACCTCGCCCGGATGTTCTCCTCGCTCGACCACATCTCGGGCGGCCGCGTCGGCTGGAACATCGTCGTGTCCAACAGCGTCAACGAGGCCAGGAACTTCAACCGGCCGGCGATGCTCCCGCACCAGCAACGGTACGACCGCGCGGACGAGTTCCTGGCCGTCGCCCACCGGCTCTGGGAGTCGTGGGACGAGGACGCCGTGGTCCGCGACCGCGCCAACGGGCACTACACCGACCCGGACCGGATCCACCGGATCGACCACCAGGGGGAGTACTTCGCCGTCCGCGGGCCGCTCAACATCCAGCGCAGCCCCCAGTCCCGCCCGTTCCTGGTCCAGGCCGGCGCGTCGGAGGCGGGCAGGTCGTTCGCCGCCCGGCACGCCGACGCGGTGTTCACCGTGCAGGAGAACGTCCGCGACGGCGCGCGGTTCCGCACCGAGATGCGCCGCCGCGCCGCCGCGAACGGGCGAACGGTGAAGGTGCTGCCGGGGCTGATCCCGATCGTCGGTGCCACGCAGGCCGAGGCGGACGAGAAGAAGCGCGAACTCACCGGCCTGCAGGCCGTCGACTACGCCCTGGAACACATCTCGATGATGCTGAACGTGGACATCACCGACTGCGCCGTCGACGCGCCCTTCCCCGTGGAGCGCCTCCCCCCGGCCGACAGCATCCAGGGCAACCGCACCACCTACGAGCTGATCACCGGGATGGCCCGGCGGCCGGGCACCACCGTCGGCGACATCATCGCGCACCAGGGTTTCGGGCGAGGCCACCTGGTGGTCGCGGGCACCCCGGAGCGGATCGCGGACGTCATCGGGACCTGGGTCGGGGAGGGCGCGGCGGACGGGTTCAACCTCATGCCCGCGGTGTTCCCGGCCGGCCTCGCCGACTTCGTGGACGAGGTGGTGCCGTTGCTGCAGGAACGCGGGCTGTTCCGCACCAAGTACGACGAGACCCTGCTGCGGCGCCGCTATGAGTGAGCGGACCGAGCGGGACACCACGGCGGACGTGACCGCCCGGCTGCGGGCACACCTCGGGGCCGCCCTGCCGCCCGAGGCGGTCCCGACCCGGTTCGTGTTCGTCGACACGCTCCCGGTGCTGCCCAACGGGAAGACGGACCGGGCCGCGCTCGAACGGCTGGCCGCCGAGACGGCACCCGCGCCGTCGGCCCCGGAGGCCGGGGCGGCGCCCGGCGGCGAACCGCCCGGCGACGAAGCGGCCGGCGACCTCGACTTCCTGCTGCGGCTGTTCACGGCGGAGCTGGCCCGGGCCGACCTCGATCCCGACGAGGACCTCACCCACCTGGGGGTGACGTCGCTGCTCCTGACGACGGCCTGCGCGGCGTGGACGGACCGCACGGGCAGGCGCGTCGACGGCCACCGGCTGCGCCGCAACCCCACGGTCCGCAACATCCTGGCCTTCTCCGAGCCGACCGGTGCGGACCGGGAGCACGACGAGGTCGTGGTCGAGGACCACCGCTTCGAGGTCCCGGTCGACCACGACGACCCGGCCGGCCCGTCGATCGAGCTGTTCGCCAGAACGGTGGTCCGCCGCAGCGCGGTGGACCGTGACCTGCCGTACCTGCTCTTCCTCCAGGGCGGCCCCGGCGGACGGTGCCCCGATCCGCGCACCAGGATCCCCGCCTGGCTGGACGCCGCCCTGGACCGGTACCGGGTGGTGCTGCTGGACCAGCGCGGCGGCGGCCGCAGCTCGCCGGTGACCGCCGCCACCATCGCGGGCATGACGCCGGCCGAGGCGCTGGAGCGGCTCCGGTGCTACCGCGCGGACGCCGTCGTCCGGGACGCGGAGTTCCTGCGCGAGCGGGTGCTGCGGGTCCCGGCCTGGACGCTGTTCGGGGAGAGCTACGGCGGCTCCATCGCCCTGACCTACCTCTCCCACTCCCCGGAGTGCGTCGACCGGGTGTTCATCTCCAGCGGTCTCCTGGGCCCGGTCAGCACGGCCGAGGACCTGCTGCGAGAC
The DNA here is from genome assembly GCF_040298365.1 of Kitasatospora sp. NPDC001603. Classification (NCBI taxonomy): domain Bacteria; kingdom Bacillati; phylum Actinomycetota; class Actinomycetes; order Kitasatosporales; family Streptomycetaceae; genus Kitasatospora; species Kitasatospora sp. NPDC001603. Next base: position 13,430 of record NZ_JBEPAA010000059.1, on the reverse strand, counting down.
ACCTTGGTGATGAGCAGGAGGAAGAACGCCGAGTACTACCGGCGGTATCCCGGGGACGCGGGGCTCGTCGACCGGATCGTCGACCACCTCGGCGACCACGAGGTGCTGCTGCCGACGGGAGAGCGGCTGTCGCCCGAGCGGTTCCGGTTCCTCGGTCTGAAGTTCGGCTTCGCCGGCGGGATGGCCGCGGTCCACGACCTCCTCCAGGGCGCCTGGGACGGCGACCACCTCACCGAGGACTTCCTGGCCGCGGTGGCGGCGGCGACGTACCTGGTCGACTCCCCGCTCTTCTACCTGCAGGAGTACACCTACGGGCACCCCGGACGCGCCACCGGGTGGGCCGCCGACCGGCTCTACGCGGACGAGCCGGCGTTCGCCGCCGGGGCCCGTCCGTTCCACTTCTACGGCGAGGTGTTCTTCCCGTGGATGTTCCGTCAGTTCGCGGCGCTGGCGCCGTTCGCCGAGGTGGCCGACGAACTCGCCCGGTACACCGGATGGACCAGTCTCTACGACCTCGACCAGTTGGGGAGGAACACCGTGCCCGTCTACGCCGTGGCAGCCGCGGACGACCTGTACTTCCCGGGGACGCAACAGGTCCGCACCGCGCGGCGGATCGGCTCCTGCTGGCTGATGCTCTCCTCGGACTACAGCCACGAGGGGCTGATGAACGACCGCGAAGGCGTGTCCCGGCTGCTCGCGTTCGGATCGGCACGGTGACGCCCGCCCTGTTCGGCCAGGTCAGGACGGTGGCGCTGGACCACCCGACGAGGCCCGCCGTGTCCGACCGGACGACCACGCTCACCTTCGCGGAACTGGCGCTGGCGGCCGAGGCCCTGGGACGCCGGCTCGTCGCCCGGGGGGCCGGGCCGGGCGACCGGGTCGGCGTCATGGTCGAGCGGGGCGTCGACCTGGTGGTGGCCCTGCTCGGCGTGTCCGCCGCCGGGGCCGCCTACGTCCCCCTCGATCCGGGCTATCCGGCCGAGCGTCGGCGGACCGTCGTCGAGGACGCCCACCTCGCGCTCCTCGTCACGGACGGCGGGGGGCGGGAGTTCGACGTCCCCGCGGTCGAGGTCACGCCGCGCCGGGCCGAACCGGGCCTCGCCGAGATCGTGCTGCCCTCGCCCTCCCCCCAGGACCCCGCCTACGTCATCCACACGTCCGGGTCCACCGGTCGGCCCAAGGGCGTCGTGGTCACCCACGCCAACGTGGCCGCGCTGTTCGACGCGCTCGACACGGCCTACGGCAGCCCGTTCGACGACACCTTCCTCGCCGTGACGAGTGTCGCGTTCGACATCGCGGTCATGGAGCTGCTCTGGCCGCTCACCCGCGGCGGAGCCACCGTCGTGAGCCCGGCCAGGATGGTGGACCGGCTCGACTCGCCCGGTGACGACGGTCTGCCGAGCCTGGTGCGGCGCTTTCGGCCGACGCTGTTCCAGGCGACCCCCTCGCTCCTTTCGGCGATCGCGTCGTCCGAGGAGGCCCTGCTGTCCCTGCGGCACCTGCGCGCGCTCCACGTCGGCGGTGAGGTGCTCCCGGTGGGACTCGCCCGGCGCCTGGTGACCGCCCTCCCTGGCGTCCGGGTCCACAACATGTACGGCCCGACGGAGGCGACGGTCTGGGCCACCACGCACGAGGTGACACCGGAGGAGGCCCGGTCCACCGCGATCCCGATCGGGCGGCCCCTGCGCCACGCGTCCGTCCGGGTCGTCGGCGACGACGGCTCCGCGGTGGCACCGGGCGAGGTCGGCGAACTGTGGGTCGGCGGCCCCTGCGTCGCCGCGGGCTACTTCCGCCTGCCGGAGCAGACCGGGGAGCGGTTCGTCGAGGAGGCCGGCGCCGTGCCGCGGCGGTGGTACCGGACCGGCGACAGGGCGCGGACCCGACCGGACGGCGCGCTCGAATTCGTCGGCCGGTTCGACCGGCAGGTCAAGATCTCGGGCGTCCGGATCGAACTCGACGAGATCGAGTCGGTGCTGTCCGCCGCGCCGGACGTCCGGGCGGCCGCCGTCGTCGCGAAGCGGGGAGCGGACGGGAGGCACCAGCTCGTCGCCTACGTCCTGACCGACGCCGAGCCGGTCCCGCCGGCCGGGTCCGCCAGCGGGTAGCGGTCCGTCCCACGGCGGCCGTGGAGCGGAGCCGCCCGGCCGTGCCCCGGGCGGCGCCGCCCCGAAGGGCGCCGGTCCCGGCCGCCGGTCCGCTCCTGTCAGTCCGGATGGTTCCGGGTACTGCGGCGCGCGGCGCGCGGCTACCGTCCCAACCGCTCCACACCCGGCGGTCCGGACCGGCCGCCGTCACGCGCCCTCAGGAGGTCACCTTGACCGCGCACCACCTCACCCGCAGGAACACCCTCGCCTCCGGCGGCGTCCTCGGCCGCCGGCGCACGGCGTGAGGGGCGTTCCGGTGCTCCCCTCCCTCTCCCGCCGCACCGCGCGCCTGGCCCTGGCCGCGGTCGCCCTGCTGCTGCCGGTCGCGGTACCGGCCGCCCCCGCCGAGGCCGCCGGGTTCACGGCGTCCTGCCCGGCCTCCGGGTACATCTCCCAGGGCTACACCGAGGAGCACAACGGCATCGACATCGCCAACGACTACGGCACCCCGATCTACGCGGTCGGCGACGGCCGGGTGCTGGTCTCCGGCCCGGCGCAGGGCTACGGCCAGTGGATCCGCGTCCTGCACCCGGACGGGACGATCACCGAGTACGGCCACATGCGGGAGCGGGAGGTGGCCACCGGCGACCAGGTGACGGCCGGGCAACTGATCGCGCGGATGGGCAGCGAGGGCACCTCCAGCGGCCCGCACCTGCACCTGCGGGTCTGGGCCGACGCGAACGCGACCGTGCGCACCGACCCGGTCCCCTACCTCGCGGATCGCGGCATCGCCATGCCCTGCACCCCGGGCACCGGCCCCGGTCCGGCGCCGTTGGTGTACCCGGCGCAGTCCGGCCGGGTGGTGTCCGCGCGTTCGGCGGACGGCCGGCTGGAGGTCTTCGCCGCCGGGGCGAACGGGGTCTCGCACGCCTGGCAGACCGCGGTCAGCGGCGCCTGGTCGGAATGGGAGACCCTCGGCGGACCGAGCGGCGCCGAACTGGCCATCGCCCCCAACGCGGACGGCCGCCTGGAAGTGTTCGCCATCAACGGCACCACCTTCCAGCACCGCTACCAACTCCAGCCCTCCGGCACCTGGTCGAACTGGGAGGAGTTCGGCGGCGGCGGCCACGACATCGCCGTCGGCCCCAACCAGGACGGCCGCCTCGAAGTCTTCGCCTCCGGCCCCGTCGGCGTCTTCCACCGCTACCAGAACGCACCCAACAGCGGCTGGTCCGGCTGGGAACCCACCGGCGGCGGCCCCGCCGACAGCCGACTCGCCCTCGGCAAAGCCCCCGACGGCCGCCTCGAAGCCTTCGCCCTCAACGGCACCACCTTCCAACACCAATGGCAGACCGCCGTCAACGGCACCTGGTCCAGCTGGGACACCTTCGGCGACGGCGGCCACGACCTCACCGTCGACCACAACCAGGACGGCCGCCTCGAAGTCTTCGCCTCCGGCCCCGTCGGCGTCTTCCACCGCTACCAGACCGACCCCACCACCTGGTCCGGCTGGGAACCCACCGGCGGACCCGCCGACGCACAGCTCACCAGCCAGCCCACCGCGGACGGCCGCGTCGAGGTGTTCGCCATCAACGGCACCACCGCGCAGCACACCTGGCAGTCCGGCCTGAACGCCCGGTACACCGCGTGGGACAGCTTCGGCGACGCCGGCACCGAGATCGTCGCGACCGCCAACGCCGACGGCCGCATCGAGGTCTTCGGCACCAGCGCCGCCGGCGTCCACCACCGCTGGCAGACCGGCTTCGCCACCTGGTCCGAATGGACCTGGCTGAACACCACCCCCGGCCCCGCCGTCACCTGAGGGGACAGGTGCCGCGGGCCGTCCGCCCCCTCGACGACCACCCACCGCCCCCGGCCCGCCGATCCCGCCCCGCTACTCCCCGACCCTCCGTCACGTGGCCTGCGCCACCATACGGTTTATTGTCATGCGCAAGGAGGTAACGTTCGTCCGTCTGGCAATGGTCGGCATGCGAAACGGGGGAACGGTGAGCGGGATTCTCGTCCACCTGCCGGCGGGGAACGGCGACGACGCGGTGACCCTGCGGCTCGGTCCGGGAGAGCGGGCGCGCTTCGGCCGCGGCTCCGCCGACACGCCGGTGGAGCTCCGGCTCGGCGACGAGACGGTCTCCCGGCTCGCCGGTGAGATCCACGCGACCGACGACCACTGGCAGTTGAGCAACCTCAGCAGCACCCACGCCTACCTGGTGGAGAACCCGGAGGGCGCCGGCGAGTACCTGCGGGTGCCGCCGCGGCGGATCGGCGCACCGATCCCGTTCGAGTTCGCCCGGGTGGTGCTGCCCTCGCGGCGTGAGACCCCGCTGTCCTTCCAGGTCTTCGCGCCCGACCACGTCTACCTGGACCCGCACGCCCGCGGCGGCGGCTCCTGGGAGAGCCGCACCATGACGGCGTACTCGCTGGACGAGACCGCCACCTACTTCCTGGTGCTGGTCGCGCTCTGCGAACCGTGGCTGCGCGACCGCTCCCCCGCGGCCGTGCCCACCACCCCCCAGGTGGTCGCCCGGCTGCGCGGCCACCCGGCCTGCGCCCGGCTCACCGCCCGCGCGGTCAGCTCGCACCTGGACTACCTCGCCGACGAGAAGCTCCGCGTCGACCTGCCCGACGACACCGACCGCTCGGACCGCCGCAGCGGCAAGCGCGAGGCCGTCGTCGGCGTCGCCCTGAAGTTCGGCATCGTTCGCGAGGAGCACCTCGGACTCCTGCCGCGCCCCGAGACCGCCGAGCCGGCACGCTAGGGAGGGGCGCCGTGGTGCGCGACCAGGCCTTCGGCGGAGACGACGGGGAACTGCTGCCGCCCGGCCACCGGGTCGGCGACTGGACCGTCACCGGAGTCATCGGCGAGGGCGGCTGGGCGACCGTCTACGCCGCCCGCCGCACCGGCGACCCGGCCGGCCCGCCCGGCTCCGACGACACCGACACCGGCACCGGCACCGGCACCAGCACCGACGCCGACACCGACGACACGGTCGCCCTCAAGGTACTGCCGGTCGCCGGGCTCGCCCCCCGCCAGGCCCGCCAGGTCGCCGAAGCCGCCCGCCGGGAGGCCGAGTTGGCCCGGACCGCCCCGCACCCCCGGCTGATCCGGCTGCTCGACACCCTCACCCTGGCCGCCCCCGGCCACCCGGCGCTCGACGGCGCGATCGTCCTGGTCATGGAACGCGCCCGGGGCACCCTGCGCGACCTGCTCGCCACCGGCGTCGACGAGGCCCGGGGCGCCGGGATCGTCGCCGGCGTCTGCGAGGGCCTGGCCCACCTGCACCGCTCCGGCTGGGTCCACATGGACCTCAAACCCGAGAACGTCCTGATCGGCCGGGACGGCGAGGTCCGCCTCTCCGACTTCGGCCTCGCCATCGAACTCACCGGCACCCACGGCCACTCGGCCCCCATGGGCACCCCCGACTACCTCCCACCGGAACGCTGGAAGGAACCACTCGGCGAACGCGGCGTCAAGATCCGTACCACGGCCGACATCTGGGCGCTCGGCGTGGTGATCCACGAGGTGTTCGCCGCCGGGGTCCCGCCCTTCCCCGGCGCGACGGCGACCACCCGCAGCGCCGCCGCCCAGCAGTACGCCGAGGGCCGCGCCCCGCTGCGCCTGTCCCCCGCCGTCCCGCCGTTCTGGCGCGCCCTCGCTGCCGACTGCCTCGCCCCCACCCACGCCGCCCGTGCCCCGCACACCGCCGAGAGCCTGCTCGCCCGCGTCCGCGCCCACCGGTCAGGCCGCCGTCCGCGCCGCCCACGACCGCGCACCGCCCTGCTCGCCCTCGCCACCTGCGCCACGGCCGCCGTCACCGCCGCCGCCCTCTGGCCGCACCCGCGGCCGGCCGCGCACCCGTCCCAGATCCGGGTCTTCAACGCCGAACGCGGCTGCCAGGACCGCACCGACCGCGACCCCCAGTGCAGCCTGGGCCTGGCCGTCGACCCCCGGCACCCCTACACCGCCGAGAACGTCCTCCCCACCCGTGTCTGGCACGACGACGTCCTCGACGTCGACTGCCAGCTCCCCACCGGGCTCCCCGTCATCGACGAGGAGGACCGCACCTCCACGCTCTGGTACCGCATCCGCCTCCCCGGACCCACCACCGGCTGGCTTCCGGCCGTCCGCACCAGGGACCGCCCCGCGCTCCTCCCCTGCCCCTGACCCGCCGATCCGCCGATCCGCCGATCCGCCGATCCGCCGGGGGCAGCACCCCGGATCGTTCCGGATTCCCGGCCGGCGCCGCTCCTTCTACCGTTTCGACGGCGTCCGCCAGTCCGGCCGGACCAGCGTCCAGGGAGCAGCGATGCCGACCACCGCCACCACCCGCCGGCCGAGCGCCGCCACCCTCGGGCACGAGGAGCGCGAGGTGCTCCACGCGGTCGGCTGCGGCCTGCGGGACGACGAGATCGCCGCCGCCCTGGCCGTCTCCGAGGCAGCCGTGGCCGGGCGCATCGCGCGGATCCTCGGGAAGCTCGGGCTGCGCGACCGGGCCGCCGCCATCGTCCACGCCTTCGACTGCGGACTGGTCGCCCCGGGCCGCGGCCCCCGCCCGCCGGTGGCGGGCCCGGTGCCGCGGAGCTCCGCCGGCCGGGCGGCCGGAGCGAAGGTGCAGATCTCCGTGCTCGGGCCGCTGCGGGCCCGGTACGACGGGCGGTCCCTGGACCTGGGGCACCTGCGCCAGCAGGCCGTCCTGGCGGCGCTGGCGCTGCGCGGCGGGCGGACGGTCAGTCAGCAGGAGCTGCTCGACGGCGTATGGGGGTCGGAGCCGCCGTTCTCGAACGTGGTGCCGGTCCACGTCTACCGGTTGCGCAAGACCCTTCGCGTCGGGGGCGGCCCGGACGCGGTGATCGAGCACGACCGGTGCGGCTACCGCCTCGCCCCCGGCGCCGCCGAGGTGGACCTGGCGCGGATGGAGGGCCTGGTCACCGAGGCCGGGACGGCCCATCGGGCGGGTGACCCGGCCGAGGCGGTCCGGCTCTGCTCCCAGGCGCTGGACCTGTTCCGCGGGGAGCTGCTGGCCGGCCTGCCGGGCCCGCTCGCCGAACTGGAGCGGCTGCGCCTCACCGAGCGCAGGATCGCCGTCGCGCAGCGGAAGTTGGAGTGGCAGCTGCGGCTGGGCCGGCACTGCGAGGCGATCGCCGAGCTGTTCGCGCTGTCCACGGAGCACCCCCTGAACGAGCTGGTGGCCGCGATGCTGATGCGCGCGCTGTACGGGAGCGGCCGGCAGGCCGACGCCCTGGCCGTGTTCGACCGCGCCCGCCGCCGGCTGGCCGCCGACCTGGGGGTGCCGCCGAGCCGGATGCTGCGCCGGACGTTCCAGATGGTCCTGCGCGGGGACGAGGCCGGTCTCGGCCTCACCGGGCGTTGAGCCCGGCGGGCCGTCGGCCCCCGGCGGCCGGGGAGTCCCGGCCGCCGGGGGCCGACGGAGGGCCCGCACGAGCGCCCCTCGGCCTACCAGGGGTACCAGGCGCCGTTGTACCACTGCTCGCTGGCGCTGTCGTTGTGGTGGTCCATGTTGAAGTCTTCGGGGTAGTTCTTGACGTGGTTGTTCGGGTAGGTCCAGATGCCGGCGGACTCGTCGCAGACGTAGTCCCAGTGGCAGATCGTCTTGACGGGCACGTTGCCGAAGTTCCGGTCGGCACCGGCGAGCGGCGGGCCGATCAGGCCGCCGAAGGGCACGGCGCCGCCGTTGGCACCGGGCGGGCCCTGGCGCTTGGGGTCGGCGACGAGGATGGCGTTGACGTTGTCGAACGTGTTCCAGTTCTCGCTCACCCAGGTGTGCACCACGCCGGCTCCCAGCGAGTACCCGGCCATCTTGACGTGCTGGCCCGGACACGCGGCGCGCTGGTCGCGGACCAGCCGGTTCAGCTCGTTGACGCCCGCCCGGGCGCTCGCACCGTTGGGGATCTGGGTGGGATACCCGACGTGCTGCTGGATGTTGCCGTAGAACCCGTCGTTGTTCCACGAGCTGCCGGTGCCCCCGACAACGATCGTGTAGGTGCCCTCGCACGGGGCGGTCACCCGCGTGGTGGCCGCCTGTGCCGTGGCGCCCTGTGCCGCCGTGAGCCCGACGGTCAGCAGGATTCCGGCCGACGCGGCCGCGATCCTTCGTGCTCGCATTCGATCCTCCTACGCAGTTGGCGCCGACGCGTCCGCACTCCGGTGCGGTCCGCGGCCGGCCCAGGTCACCGGACCACCGTGGCAGCGACCGATGACATCCCGATGACGCCCCCGGCCACCGGTCGGCCACGGCCGAACACGTCGGGCCGGCGGCATGGGGACGGCCTGGCGGACCGAGGACGAGATGCTCGGCCGGGACGTGGCGCTGAAGAAGCTGCACCCGCGCTCCCATCTCGCCGACGACGCGCTGACCATCCGCCGGGTCGCCGCCGTGCTCGGCACCGGTCAGTCGTCGCTGTACGCGCACATCGCAACGTCATGCCGCCGAGCTGGTCTCCGGCACCGGACACGACCGCTTCGCGTTCGCCCTCGGCCTGCTGATGGGCAATCTGCGGCCCGCCCCCGGTTGACCTGCCGTCTCCCGTCCGCGACGTCCGCCGTCGGTTCGCCGCGGCGGCGCAGGTCCGCCCGTGATGGCGCTGTGAATAATCACTGTCGGATCATCGGAGCGCGGTGATAGAGATTCGGGGTGACCATGACACTCGAGTTCCCTGCTCTGCTGCGACTGATCGACGAACGGTCGACCGCCTTCCGCGCCGCGATCGCCTCCGCACCCAGTCTCGACGCACAGGTACCGACCTGCCCCGAGTGGACGCTGTTCGATCTGGCACAGCACATCGGCGAGGGGCGCCGCGACTGGGCCGCTACCGTCGCCGCAGGGCCCGCTCCGGCCAAGTCCGCGGCGGAGGGCGCGTCGGCCGCGCCTCGGGAGCGCGAGGCCCTGCTGGCCTGGCTGTCGGAGTCCACGGATCAGCTGGTGGACGCGTTGCGGAAGGCCGGCCCGGATCGCGGTTGCTGGTCGTGGTGGGAGACGCTGCAGTCGCCGCACACCACCGGTGCCGTAGCCCGGCACCAGCTCCAGCAGATGGCGGTGCACACGTACGACGCCCAGATCACCGTCGGCACCCCGCAGCCGCTGCCGGTCGAGGTGGCGCTCGACGGCGTCGAGGAGTTCCTGTCCACCTGCGTCGCCACGACAAGTGCCTGGCCCCACAAGCCCGCTGCCATCGACTTCCATGCCTCCGAGGGTCGCTCCTGGCGCCTCTCGCTCTCTGCCGACGGCGCACGGACCGTCCGCCTCCCCGAGCCCGGCACCCTGCCGGCCACCGCTGCCGGCCAGGAACCGGACGCGGCTCCCGCCTCCCTCTCGGCCCGGGGCACGGCCAACGAGCTGGTCCTCATCCTGCACAACCGCATCCCGATCGACTCCCTGGAGCTCGACGGCGACCGGCGCGTCTTCGAGCAGCTCAGCGCCTGGGACCCGGGCGAGTAGGACGTGACGGCGCGCCACCCCGCACGCCCCGGAGGCTCAGTTGACATCGTCCTCCTCAAGGAGCACAGCCGTGAACAGGGGCACCGTTCCACCCTGCGTACCCTTCCGGGCAACTGATGACAACGGTGTCAGCCGATGGCGGAATCGAGAGGAGGGGAGACCGTCCCACACCACGCCGGCTGCGGGTCCGGCGCCGGAACCCGGGCATCGCGCGAGGGCGTCAGCGGGGCAGCTCTCCGGAGCCGCGCTGGATCAGACGGGTCGGGATCTGGAGCCGCTGGGGCTGCGCCCGCTCGCCGTCCATCCGCCGGAAGAGCAGGTCGGCCGCCATCCGCCCCATCGCGGTCGGGTCCTGCGCGACCACCGTCACCGGCACGGGGAGCATGTCGGCGAGCTCGAAGTCGTCGAAGCCGACCAGCGCCGGGTGCGTCCCGCGGGTGGCCAGGTCGCGCAGGACGGCGACGGTCGCCCGGTTGTTGCCGCACATCAGCGCGGTCACCGGCTCGGGGCCGGCCAGCATCCGGTCGAGGGCGAAGCGGACGCCCAGCGGATCGGGCCGGCCCATCGCCACCCAGTGCTCCCCCGTCCCGCACCCCGCGTCCGCCATCGCCTCGCGGTAGCCGGCCAGCCGCTCGGCGGCGGTGTAGATGCCGGGGGCGTCACCGAGGTAGCCGATCCGGCGGTGCCCCTGGCGGATCAGGTGACCGACCCCGTCCGCCACACCACCCCGGTTGTCGGCCAGGACGGTGTCCACCGACAGCCCCGCGGCGGGGCGGTCGACGCAGACCACCGCCGTACCCGCGGCGAGCTCGCCGGCCAGGTAGCCGTGGTCGGCCGAGGTCGGCACGATGATCAGCCCGTCGACCCGGCGCTCGCAGAACTCCAGGGCCAGCTCCTCCTCCCGAACCGGGTCCTCGACGGAGGAGGCGGTCAGCAGCAGCGAGTCGTGCGCGCGGGCGATCTCCTCGACCGCCCGGCCGAGCTGTGCGTAGAACGGGTCGGCGAGGTCCTCCAGGATCAGGCCGACGCACCGCGTACGGCTGCCCTGCCGCAGCATCCGGGCACCGTCGTGACGGCGGAAGCGGAGCTGCTCGATCGCCGCGCGGACCTTGGCCTCGGTCTCCTTGCTCACGCCCGGCTCACCGTTCACCACGCGTGACACCGTCTTCAGCGCCACGCCCGCGACGGCCGCCACGTCCTTCATGGTCGGTCGCCCGGAGGGTTCCGGCCTGACGCGCTCCGCTCCGACTGGCATGACGAGACCGCCTCTTCCTGGACCTGGGTGCTACCAGCTGGACAGTAAGTCCACCAGGGTAGATAACCTTGCCGAAGGGTGGGCAACCGGGTCCGTCCCGCACCTCCGGATCCGGCCACGGCCGGGGGCGCGGGCCCTCGGCGACGGCGGAGAGGTCGGGAAACGGCAGGACCTCCGCGCCCCCGGAAGCCTCCGGGCCGGGGGGCACGGAGGTTCCGGGGGACGGAGGTCCCGAGCGTCGACGAAGCCGATCAGCCCCGGCGCGGGGCCGACGGACGGATCACTTCAGCGGGCGGCAGAGCAGCGCGTCGGGGACGCCGTGCTCGTTCCACTTCCAGGTCATCGCGACGCCGGCGATGTACTCGTCGTCCTCGCACTGGCCCTTGTAGGAGCCCGGCGCCCAGTCGCTCCGCACCGAGCCGCCGGTGGCGGGCCGGTTGTCGCCGTGGTCGAACCAGATGGTGCGGCCGCCGGTCGGCAGCGGCGCGGCGGAGGGCCGGCAGACCAGGGCGACGATCGAGCCGTTGGCACTGTAGCCGGCGGCGAAGGTGTCGTCCGGGCACTGGATCTTGTTGTAGCCCCAGGCCCAGTCACTGGTCACGTACTTCTCGCTGTTGACGACGGTCCAGCCGCCGCTGCCGGCGGCGGGCTCGTCGGCGTCGGTGCACAGACCGCTGCTGTTGCCGCGCCCGAGGGCGATCAGGCGCTCGCTGTCCGGGCAGGCGGCCTTGTAGTTTCCGTACGACCAGTCGCCCTTGGCGCGCATGGTGATCGAGAGGTTCTGGTCACCGCCCGAGAGGCTGAGCATGTTCCAGTGGTCGACCTTGTCGACCTGGCCGGTCCTGCCCTGCGCGTTGACGATCTTGTTCCAGTCGTCGACCCGCCAGTCGCCGCCGTCCTGGAGGCCGTAGCGCTTGCCCTTGGCGTCGTAGGAGATCAGGGCCCAGTTGTCGTTCGGCTTGCCGTTGGCGTCGGTCCAGCCGACCAGCGGCCACATGGCGAAGTCTGTGTCGTGGCTCGCCAGGATGTCGGTGAACCGGTCGAACCAGTCCTTCTCCTTGGCGTTGTCGGACCCGCGGCCGGCGGCGCCGAACTCGCTGATCCACACCGGGGCGGTGAAGTGCTGACCGGCCTCGGTGACGAACAGCGCCTGATTTCCGACGACCTTGACGAGCTCCTCGGGGCTGAGGTCCTGGTACCGGGGGTCGTTGGTCTCCCCGTTCTGCCAACCCCCGCTCGCACCGGTGTGGTTGGGCCCGGTGTAGCCGTAGAAGTGCGCGGCGTAGACCAGCTTGCCCGACCGGACCAGGGTGTTCGACAGATGGCCGACCGGGGTGAGCATCGGACGGCCGTGGCTGAACATGCCCTGGGGGATGCCCTGCCAGTTGATGCCCTCCATGACGATCAGCATGTCCGGGTCGGCCTCGAGGATCGCGTTACCGGCCTCCTCGAACGCCTTGTAGAGGTCGTGGCTGTCACCCGTGCCCCAGTTGGGGTCGTCCCAGGTGTCGCGACGGACCTCGTTGCGCAGGTCGGCGCCGACCACCCGCTTGTTCGCCTTGTAGCGGTTCACCAGGAACACCCAGTCGTCGACCCACTGCTGGGTGGACTGACCGCTGTTCCACCGCTCGTTGCCGTCCAGGGAGCAGCAGAAGCGGTAGCTGGTGGTGTGGTTGTTGAGGACGACCGCGAAGCCGTCGGCCGTGAGCGCGGCGACCACGGCGTCGTAGACCTGCAGCGGGGTCTTGCCCCTGAGCTGCGGGTTGGCGGTGACCGCCGCGTCGGGCACCGTCGTGGTGTCGTGGACCATCGCGTTGGCGAACGGCAGCCGGACGCTGTTGATGCCCAGGCCGTGGAAGTCCGACATCAGCTGGGCTATCGGCACCCGGTCCAGACCGAGCGGGATGTTGTGCGACACCTGCCCCGCCTGGTTGTTCGCCGGGTCGTCGACGTCCCCGCTGCCCTCCCAGGTGCCCTGGGCGCCGGCCCAGTTGGCCGACTTCAGCTTGAAGCGGTCTCCCTTGGCGTCGACGACGTACCGGCCCTGGGTGCTCAGCGGGCCCGTCCAGGACGCGGCGAGCTGTCGGCCCGTCAGCACCGGGGCGGTGACCGCGGAGTCGGCCGCGGCGGCGACCGGCACGGCGGTGACGCCGGGCACGCCCGCGAGGACGAGTGCCGCCGCGGCGACCGCGGCGGGCAGGAACCGGGTGACCGATCGCCGGACAGCAGGAGTCGTACTGCTGGATCTCATGGTGCTTTCCCTCCAGGGGTGGGGGACGGTGGCGTCCCGGAGTGGTGCGACCGTGGATTGCTGCGGCCGGACCGTAGGGCGGTCCGGTGTCGGGGCACGGCTGGTGGTGGCGACGGGGAGTACGGCTCGTCGTCCGACGTGGCCGGTTTCCGCCGTGCACGGCCGGCGGTGACGGGCACCGGCGGCTCGGTGCGGGTGTTCGGGCCCCGGTGGCCCGGTCGGAAACACGGCGGCAACGTACTCGCAATGAAATAACTTTGCCTAGTGCTGAAGTCCCCAAGTAGCGGGTATATGGCCTCCGTTGGGGTGAATTTGGTGCGGTAGGGGGTGGGGTGTGCCGGGGTTGTTGCGGGCCCGGGCCGCTGTGG
>NZ_JBEPAA010000058.1:0-49883 GCF_040298365.1 Kitasatospora sp. NPDC001603 | reverse complement strand
TCGGTTGGGATCTGCTCGATGTGGTGCGGGGGGTTGCGGGCGCGCCTTCGCTGGAGCGGGTGGATGTGGTGCAGCCGGTGTCCTTCGCGGTGATGCCGCCGTCTGCCCCTGTCCGCCGCTGCTCGTCCCGGAGGTCGCCGCCGGCGCCGCCGCCGAGCTGGAGCCGCTGCGCGCGGCCTGCGACGAGGCGCTCGCCGCGCTGCTCGCGGCCGGACCGGAGCTGGTCGTGGTGGTCGGGACCGGTCCCGAGCCCGAGGTCTGGACCGAGGGCGGCGCGGGCTCCTTCCACCGGTACGGCGTCCCGCTGGTGGCCAAGCTGCCGTCCGGCCGGGTCGAGGGGCCGGAGCTGAGCCCCGCGCTGACCGTCGGCGCCTGGCTGCTGGAGCGGGCCGGGGCCACTGTGCCGACGCACGCCTGCGCGGTGCCCGCCGACGCGCCCGCCGACCGGATGCTCGGGCTGGGCCAGGGGCTGGCCGGGCTGGCCGACCGGGTCGGGCTGCTGGTGATGGGCGACGGCAGCGCCTGCCGCTCGCTGAAGGCGCCGGGCTACCTGGACGAGCGGGCCGAGGGCTTCGACGCGGTGATCGCGGACGCGCTGGGCTCGGCGGACACGGCGGCGCTGGCCGCCGTCGACCCGGGCCTGGCCGGCGAGCTGCTGGCCGAGGGCCGGGCCCCCTGGCAGGTGCTGGCCGGCGCCGCCGGGGGCGCCGGCCTCACCGCGCGGCTGGGCTACCGGGACGCGCCGTACGGGGTCGGGTACTTCGTCGCGTCCTGGAGCTGAGACCGGGCCCGGGGGGCGGGCCGGCGAGCGGGCCGGGATCAGGCGGACGGGCCGCCGGCACCGGGAGCGCCGGGAGCCCCTGGAGCGCCCGGGTCGCCGGGCTTGTGGGCGAAGTCGTCGACCGCCCCCTTGGCCTTGCTGGCGCCGTGCTCGATCTTGTCGCTGTACTTGCCCTTGGTCGCCTTGTCGATCGCGCCGCCGGCCTTGTCCACCACCTGCTCGATCTGCTCGCTGTGCTTGCCGGCCAGTTCGCTCGCCTTCCCCTTGAGCTCGCCGGCCTTGCCCTTGAGGTTGTCCATCAGACCCATGGTGGTCTCACCGTTCCTCTCTGTTTCCTGCTCAACGTCCGTCGTGGCCGAACCGTTCGCAGCCCGGTGAAAACGGCCGGAACCGCTCATATCGTCGCCCGGTGGGGCCGGACGGACGGGGAGGTCACCGGCGCGGCGACGGTTTTGCGAGACTGGTCCGGTGAGCAGCTCCCGTACCGTCCAGCCCCATGCCGCCCCGCCGCGCGTCGTCTCGGTGGTGGGCGCGACCGCCGCCGGCAAGTCCGACCTGGCCGTCGCCCTCGCCCGGGCCCTGGGCGGCGAAGTGATCAACACCGACTCGATGCAGCTCTACCGGGGCATGGACATCGGTACGGCCAAGCTCACCCTGGCGGAGCGCGAGGGCGTCCCGCACCACCTGATGGACATCTGGGACGTCACCGAGGCCGCCAGCGTCGCCGAGTACCAGCGGCTGGCCCGGGCCGAGATCGACCGGTTGCTCGCGGCGGGCCGGACCGCCGTCCTGGTCGGCGGCTCGGGCCTGTACGTCCGGGCGGCGATCGACGAGATGGAGTTCCCCGGCACCGACCCGGAGGTCCGGGCCCGGCTGGAGGCCGAGCTGGCGCAGGCCGGCCCGTACGCGCTGCACCGGCGGCTGGCGGAGCTGGACCCGGCCGCCGCCGAGGCGATCCTGACCGGCAACGGCCGACGGATCGTCCGGGCGCTGGAGGTCATCGAGATCACCGGGCAGCCCTTCACCGCCAACCTGCCGAGCAACACCGCCGTCTACGACGCCGTCCAGATCGGCGTCGCGGTGCCCCGGCCCGAGCTGGACGAGCGGATCACCCTGCGGGTCGACCGGATGTGGCGGGCCGGACTCCTGGACGAGGTGCGGGAGCTGGAGGGGCTCGGCCTGCGTGAGGGCCGGACGGCCTCCCGGGCGCTCGGCTACCAGCAGGTGCTGGACCACTTCGCCGGCGAGTGCACCGAGGACGAGGCCCGTGCCGAGACCGTCCGGGCCACCAAGCGGTTCGCCCGCCGCCAGGAGTCCTGGTTCCGGCGCGACGACCGGATCCACTGGCTCTCCCGGCCGGCCGGCGCTGACCCCGCCGAGCTGCTCTCCCGCTCACTGGAGCTGATCGAGCGTCAGTAACCGGACGGGCCGTGGACGGGATCCGGCCAATCCGGCGGTGCAGCTGCGCGCGCAGGTGGGCGTGCAGGACGAACCCGCGGTTACGGCCGGATCACGTCATGGCCACGGATCACCCGATGGCCCCGGTCAGGCCCGGAACGCCCTCCTGGACATGCCATCATCGATGCCATAAGGGTCGGCCCCGGGCGGGTCGACCGTTGCCCGGCCGCGAGTCCGCACTCGTGTCGAACTGTCAGGGGAGGCCGCGTGTCGACGGGTACCGGCCCCGAAAGCGGTCAGAGCGGGAGCGCCACGGCTCAGGCCGAC
The DNA here is from genome assembly GCF_040298365.1 of Kitasatospora sp. NPDC001603. NCBI lineage: Bacteria > Bacillati > Actinomycetota > Actinomycetes > Kitasatosporales > Streptomycetaceae > Kitasatospora > Kitasatospora sp. NPDC001603. The sequence goes on along the minus strand of NZ_JBEPAA010000058.1, from coordinate 47,377 downwards.
GGCCCCGACGCCTCCTCCCTGCCGGGCCTGCCGGTGCTGGCGGGTCTCGACGGACCGACCTCCTACGCGCTCGCGTTGCCCGCCCTGGACACCAGCGCCCCGGCCGGCGCGGTGCACGAGCGGGAGATCCGGCCGCGCCGCCGGCTGCGCTGGTGGCAGACCCTGCCGATCGCGCTGCTGGGCACCGCCGGCTCGCTGATGTTCGCCTTCCCGCTCGCCTTCGGCTCGGCCGGGGCCGGCTCCGCGATGGTCGGCATGCTCGGCCTGCTGCTCACCGCGGCCTCGGTCGGCTGGGGCGCGATGGCCGCCCGGCACGCCGGGTACAAGTGGCCGGGGCTGCCGCGTCGCGGCTCGGGCCGGCGGGCCGGGTGGAAGGCGATCGTGATCTACACCCTGGTCGCCCTGGTCGCCTGCGCGCTCGCGCTGTGGCGGGTCGTCCACCTGCGCTGACCGCCACCGCCCGCCGCCTCGGCGGGCGCGGTCCGCCTGCTGGTCCGCGGCGCCGCGGAGCGGGCCCGCTCAGTATGATCGGGAGGGTGAGCGAATCCTCCGTGACTCCCGCCGGCCTGCCCTTCCTGAAGGGGCACGGCACCCAGAACGACTTCGTCATCGTGCCCGATCCGGACGGCCTGCTGACGATCGGCCCCGAGGCGGTCGCCGCGCTCTGCGACCGCCGGGCCGGCATCGGCGGGGACGGGCTGCTGCGGGTGGTGCGCTCGGCCGCCGACCCGGTCGCGGCCGACCAGGCGGAGCAGGCCGAGTGGTTCATGGACTACCGCAACTCCGACGGTTCGATCGGCGAGATGTGCGGCAACGGCGTCCGGGTCTTCGCCCGCTACCTGGTCGAGGCCGGGCTGGCCGAGCCGGGCGAGCTGGCGGTGGCCACCCGGGCCGGCGTGCGGCGGGTGCGGGTGGGCGCGGACGCCGGGGACGGCACGCCCGGTCAGGTGACCGTGGACATGGGCCGCGCGGTGCTGCCCGGACCGGACGGCATCGAGGTGGCGGTCGGCGAGCGGCGCTGGCCGGCCCGCAACGTGAACATGGGCAACCCGCACGCGGTGGCCTTCGTGGACAGCCTCGACCAGGCCGGCGACCTGCTGAGCGCGCCGCTCACCAGCCCCGCGACCGCCTACCCGGAGGGCGTCAACGTCGAGTTCGTGGTGGACCGCGGTCCGCGCCACGTCGCGATGCGGGTGCACGAGCGCGGCTCGGGCGAGACCCGCTCCTGCGGCACCGGGGCCTGCGCCGTCGCCGTGGCCGCCGCCCGGCGGGACGGTGTCGACCCGGCGGTCACCGGTGAGGCCGTCACCTACACCGTGGACGTGCTCGGGGGCCGGCTGGTGATCACCGAGTACCCGGACGGCCGGGTGGAGAAGACCGGTCCGGCGGTCATCGTGGCCCGCGGCGAGCTCGACCCGGGGTGGCTCGCCACCGCCCACCGGTAGGTCCGGTTCGAACAACCCCTGGCAGTGCGGCCGGTTTGCCCATTTCGTGCGGTGATGAATCCCCCCGTTCGGGTGATCCCGATGACCGACGGGGAGCAGGGCGTCGCGGAACGTGCTCTGCTCGGTAGCATGGACCACCGGGTCGGCCAATGCTCCCGGTGACCGCTGCCGGAGGTGCCGATGACCATCGAAGCCGGGCAGCCCCTGGCGGGGCAGCCGACGTCCGCACGGCAGGCCGGGCCCAAGCGGCCCCTGGGAGGCCTCGGCCGGGCCGCCCTCGGCCGGGCCGGGCGCGCCGCCCTGCTGGCCACCGGCCGCACGCCGGTGCCGGACGCGCTCGAACCGCTGGTGCAGGCCCACCGCCGCCACCACCCGCAGGCCGACCTCGGCCTGCTCGGCCGGGCCTACCGGCTCGCCGAGGCCAGCCACCGCGGGCAGAAGCGCAAGAGCGGCGAGCCGTACATCACCCACCCACTGGCCGTCACCATGATCCTGGCCCAACTCGGCGCCGGGACGACCACGTTGGTCGCCTCGCTGCTCCATGACACCGTGGAGGACACCGAGTTGACGCTGGACCAGGTGGGGGCCGGCTTCGGGCCCGAAGTCGCCTACCTGGTCGACGGGGTGACGAAGCTGGAGAAGGTCGACTTCGGTGCGGCGGCCGAGGCGGAGACCTTCCGCAAGATGCTGGTCGCCACCGGGGACGACGTCCGGGTGATGGTCATCAAGCTCGCCGACCGGCTGCACAACATGCGCACCATCCGGCACATGAAGCCCGCCAGCCGGGTCCGGATCGCCAAGGTCACCCGGGACGTGCTGATCCCGCTGGCCGAGCGGCTGGGCATCCAGGTGCTCAAGGCGGAGCTGGAGGACATCGTCTTCGCCACCCTGCACCCGGAGGAGTACGCCCGGACCAGGGCGCTGCTGGCCGGCCGCGAGGACCACCCGGACGCCCTGCTCGCCCCGTTCGCCCTGGCGCTGGGCCGCCAGCTCGCCGAGGCCGGGGTGGCCGCCGAGGTCACCGTCCGGCCGCGGCACTGCGTCTCGCTGCACCGGGTCCTGCTCAAGCGGGACGCCGCCGCCGGGCCGGACGGGCGGCCGCAGGGGCCCCAGCCCGCCGACTTCGGCCGGGTGCTGGTGGTGGTCGAGGAGAACGCGGACTGCTACGCCGTGCTCGGCGAACTGCACACCTGCTGGACACCGCTGCCGGGCGAGTTCAAGGACTTCGTGGCCGCTCCCAAGTTCAACCTCTACCAGTCGCTGCACACCGCGGTGGCGCTGGAGGGCGGCGAGGTGGTCGAGGTGCTGGTCCGCACCCGGCGGATGCACGAGATCGCCGAAACCGGGGTGGTGGCCCTCGGCGACCCCCGGCAGCCCGGCACCGAGCCGGGCGCGGACGAGCTGGACCGCACCGACCCGGCCAGACCCGGCTGGCTCAGCCGGCTGCTGGAGTGGCAGCAGGAGACGCCCGATCCGGACGCGTTCTGGTCCGCGCTGACCGCCGACCTCGCCGGGGACCGCGAGATCACCGTCGTCACCGAGGCCGGCGAAACGCTTCAGCTGCGGGCCGGTGCCAGCTGCGTCGACGCGGCCTACCTGCTCGGCGAGGAGACCGGCCACCGATGTATCGGCGCCCGGGTCAACGGCCGGCTCACCGCGCTCTCCACCGTCCTCCAGGACGGCGACCGGGTGGCCATCCTCACCGAGCAGGGCGATCCGGCCGCCCGCCCGTCCGGCCCGGCGCCCGAGTGGCTGGCGCACGCCCGTACGCCGGCCGCCCGGCTGGCCATCGAGCGGTGGCTGGCCGACCACCCGCCGCGCGTCCCGGTGGTCCGCACCGGGCCGTCGGCCGGCCAGCCGGCACCGCCCGCGCACCGCGCCGCCGAGCGCGGCGAGGCCCCGGTCACGGTGGTCGGCCGGCCCGGGGCGCCGGTCCGGCTGGCCCGCTGCTGCACCCCGGTGCCACCGGACGAGGTCAGCGGCTTCGCGATCCGCGGCGGCGCGGTCGCCGTGCACCGCACCGGCTGTCCGGCCGGCGAGCGGATGCGGGCGGACGGGCGGGGCACCCCGGAGGTCCGCTGGCGGCCCGGCGCCGCGCCGCCGTCCGGCTACCGGGCCACCCTGCGGGCCGAGGCGCTGAACCGGCCCCGGCTGCTGGCGGACCTCACCGCGGCGATCTCGGGGGAGGGCGTCGGGATCGTCTCGGCGGAGGTGGAGCCGCCGCAGGAGCTGCGGGTCCGGCACACCTACACCGTGGAGCTGCCCGAGCCGGGCGCGCTGCCCGCCGTGCTGCGGGCGATGCTCCGGGTCTCCGGGGTGTACGACGTGGGCCGGCCGTTCGCCCCGGCGGGGGGCGGCGCCCGCACCCCGGCGGCGGCGGCCGGGGCGGCGACCCGCCCGGCGCCGGGCCCGGCGCCCGAGCCGGTCTCCGGCGCGGTGTCCGCACCGGTGTCCGGGCCGGTGTCCGCACCGGTGTCCGCGCAGGGAAATGGGGATGACCCGTCGGCGCCCGGCGTGCGACCATCATGGGGAATTCACGGCCGGTCCGCGGCGTTCACTGGACACTGAACACAAGAGTCCCAGTGGGCTCCGTGGCCCTGAGGGGTAGCTCACGACTCGCCCGAGCGGTAGACGGGGCGGCAGCTGGGCAGACTCCGGGTGAGACCGTTGTGCACGGTCGCGCCCACAGGCCGTCCCACTCCTGCAGCCAAAGGACAGAATGACCTCCACGTCAGACACCCGCGACCACGCCGACGCCCCGCGCCGCTTCGACGGTCTGCGGGCGGAAGCCCTCATGGACGAGGACCTCGCGGCCATCGACGAGGACCTCGACCACCACTACGACGGCGACCAGTACGACCGCAGCGAGCGAGCCGCCCTGCGCCGTGTCGCCGGCCTCTCCACCGAACTCCAGGACGTCACCGAGGTCGAGTACCGCCAGCTCCGCCTGGAGCGCGTGGTGCTCGTCGGCGTCTGGACCGACGGCACCGTCGAGGAGGCGGAGAACTCGCTGGCCGAGCTCGCCGCCCTCGCCGAGACCGCCGGTTCCGAGGTGCTGGACGGCGTCATCCAGCGCCGCGACAAGCCCGACGCGGCCACCTACATCGGCTCCGGCAAGGCCAAGGAGCTGCGCGACATCGTCGCGGCGACCGGCGCCGACACCGTGGTCTGCGACGGTGAGCTCACCCCGGGCCAGCTGATCCACCTGGAAGACGTCGTCAAGGTCAAGGTCGTCGACCGGACGGCCCTGATCCTGGACATCTTCGCCCAGCACGCCAAGTCCCGTGAGGGCAAGGCGCAGGTCTCGCTCGCGCAGATGCAGTACATGCTGCCGCGCCTGCGGGGCTGGGGTCAGTCGCTGTCCCGGCAGATGGGTGGTGGTGGCTCCGGCTCGTCCGGCGGCGGCATGGCCACCCGTGGTCCCGGTGAGACCAAGATCGAGACCGACCGTCGGCGGATCCGCGAGAAGATGGCGAAGCTCCGCCGTGAGATCGCCGACATGAAGAAGGGCCGCGACACCAAGCGCCAGGAGCGCAAGCGCCACCAGGTGCCTTCCGTGGCCATCGCCGGTTACACCAACGCCGGCAAGTCCTCGCTGCTCAACCGGCTCACCGGCGCGGGCGTGCTGGTGGAGAACTCGCTGTTCGCCACCCTCGACCCGACGGTGCGCCGGGCGCAGACCCCGAGCGGCCGGCTCTACACCCTGGCCGACACCGTGGGCTTCGTCCGGCACCTGCCGCACCACCTGGTCGAGGCGTTCCGCTCGACCATGGAGGAGGTCGCCGACGCGGACCTCATCCTGCACGTGGTGGACGGCTCGCACCCCGAGCCGGAGACGCAGCTGGCCGCCGTCCGCGAGGTGATCGTCTCGGTCGAGGCACAGAACGTGCCGGAGATCGTGGTGATCAACAAGGCGGACGCCGCCGACCCGCTCGTGCTGCAGCGCCTGCTGCGCCGCGAGCCGCACGCCATCGTGGTGTCGGCCCGCAGCGGCCTGGGCATCGAGGAGCTGCTGAAGCTCATCGACGACGAGCTGCCGCGCCCGGCGATCGAGGTGCAGGTGCTGGTCCCGTACACCCAGGGCGGCCTGGTCTCCCGGGTGCACGCCGAGGGCGAGCTGCTCTCCACCGAGCACACCGCCGAGGGCACCCTGCTGCACGCGAAGGTGCCGGCCGAGCTGGCCGCCGAGCTGGAGCGCTACGCGGTCGCGCTGAGCTCGCAGAGCTGAGCACCGGCAGCCGACGGGCCCCGGCCTCCCCTGCGGGAGGCCGGGGCCCGTCGTCGTCCCCGGGGGCCGGGCGCGTCCTACTTGGCGTTCTTGGAGAAGTAGTCGAAGGCCTGCTTCGCCTGGTCCTGGAGCGAGGGGCCGGCCATGTACTCGGACGGGTTGCGGTTGCCGATCGAGTTGACGCTGATCAGGTTCGGCTTGCCGTCCTTGGTGATGAACCAGCCGCCGCCGCTGGACCCGCCGGTCATGGTGCAGCCGATCACGTACATCGGCGGGCGGGCCTGGTCGAAGGAGAGCCTGACCGGCCGGACGGTGGAGTCGCAGTGGTTGAGCTCCATGCCGTCGAACGGCCGCTCGGCCGGGTAGCCGTAGGAGAAGGCCGAGGTGATCTGCTCGCGCGGGGCGTTGAACCAGATCGGGACGGAGCCGCCGACCGTCTCCTCCAGCGACTTGCCGGAGCCGTTCTCGTTGCGGACCCGGATGATCCCGTAGTCGAACTGGGAGTTGGGGCCGACGCCGGTCTCCTTCACCCAGGTCGGCGCGACCAGCGCGCGGACCGCCGTCCACCGCCCGTACGGGGAGACCTGCTGCTCGGTGTACTGCCTGCCCCGGCTGGCCTGGCCGTCGCGGTTGTAGCCGGGGACGAAGACGATGTTCTTCAGCCAGCCGCCGCCCTTGCCGTCGTGCAGGCAGTGCGCGGCGGTGTAGACGAGGTTGCTGCGGCCCGGGTCGGCCGGGTCGGAGACCACGGTGCCCGAGCACATCGAGTCGCCCTCCGGCGCGGTCATGAAGATCTTGCCGACCACCGCCGTCGCCGGACTGTACGGGTGCGGCTGCGGCCTGGCCGGGACGGCCGCCGGCGGGTCGTCCCGGACGACCGTGTTCCCCGGGCTCTTGTGCGAGTACTCCGGGGTGGGCCGGCCCTTGGCGTTCTCCATCTTGGCGATCGACCAGAAGCCCTGGGCGACCTCGTTGACGAAGGCGTTCTCGCTGACGAAGCGGGCCCAGTCGTCGAGCTTCCAGCCGGCGAGGTCCTGGAGGCTGCCGGGCAGAGCGCCCGGCTTGGCGGACGCGGCGGTGGCGGCGGCGGTCGTGGCCGGGGTGGACGCGGCGTCGGCGCTGCCCGCGTCCTCCGGTCCACAGGCGGTCGCGGTGAGCGCGAGCGCGGCGAGTACGGCGGCGGCCGCCGGCGCGGTGCGGTGCCTGGTCTTCGGCATGGTCATCGGTCCCCGTGTGGTCTTCGGCGCGGTGGCGGCTACTTCTGCTTCCTGGAGATGTAGTCCAGGGCCTGCTTGGCGACCGTCTCCAGGTACGGGCCGCTCAGCGAGGTGTGGTCCTGGGTGCCGATGGAGGTGTTGCTGACCAGGGCGGTCCGGCCGTCCGGCATCGGGGCGAACCAGCCGCCGCCGCTGGAGCCCTGGGTCATGGTGCAGCCGATGGTGAGCATCGCCGGGCGCTTGGCGTCGAAGGAGAGCCGGGTGGGCTTCCCGCCGTCGCACTTGTACAACTCCTGCCCGTCGAAGGGCTTGTAGAGCGGGTAGCCCCAGGCCGAGGCGGAGATCCGGTCGCGCGGGGCGTCGAACCAGACCGGGACGGCCGCGCCGACCGTCTCCTCCAGCGACTTGCCGGTGTCGTTCTGGTTCTGCACCCGCATCACGGCGAAGTCGTACTGGTTGGCGGCGTCACCGGTGCCGCCGCCCTCGACCGTCCACTGCGGCGAGGTCACCACGTCCTTGGCCCACCAGGTGCCCAGCGGTGCCAGCTCCGCGAGCGGGGCCTTCTTGCCGCCGCTGGAGGCACCGGAGTTGTTGTAGGCGGGGACGAAGACGAGGTCCTTGTAGAAGTCGCCGCCCTTGCCCGGGTGCACGCAGTGCCCGGCGGTCCAGACCAGGTTGCTCTTGCCGGGGTGCGCCGGGTCGGCGATCACCGTGGCCGAGCAGTTGCCGCGGCCGCCGTCGGCGCTGAAGAACACCTTGCCGGACGGCTGCTTGGTGTACGGGCGGGTCACCGGCGTGGCCTTGACCGGGGCCGGGTCCGGATCGGTCACCCCGGCGTCGCCGGTCGGCTTCGCGGTGGGCGGGGCCGGGTCGGCCGGCTTGGAGTCGCCCATCTTGTCCGGGTTCCAGAAGTCCTTCACCACCGGGTTGTTGAAGACGTGCTTGGAGGCCCAGTTGTCCCAGTCCTCGAACTTCCACTTCTTCAGGTCGTCCCAGCTCGTGGGCAGGCCCTCCAGCAGGCTGGTCGGGATGCCCGACGGCAGGGTCAGGCCGCCGATCACACCGCCGCCGATCACGCCGCCACCCCCGGCGGTCGTGGCGCTGCCGCTCGCCGGGGCCGGCGGCGGTGCGGCGGTGCCCCCGCCGGAGGGGCCGTCCGGCCCGCAGGCCGTCACGACGAGCAGCGTTGCGGCGGCGAGGGCCGCGGCCATGGCTGACCGGTGGATCGATGGCATGGTGTTCGCTTCCCCCTGCTGGTCCTGTGCGGCGGCGGCCGACCGCCTTGGAGTCTCCCACTGGCCACCAGGACGGCGCGGGCCGACCCCCGGGTTGCGACGGCGGCCGGAGGTCACCGATCTGTGACGAACGCCCGGTTGGCTCGTTGGCACGGCAGGTCCTCCCTCCTGAGTGTTGAACTCTCACCGCTCTTCACTCGGACGAGTGAGCAGCCCTTGTGATCACCCCTCAGGGATAGCTAACCCTTACCTGACGCGACGGTGCGAGCGCCCGCCACACCCTCTCCACCACCAGCGCGCGTCCGCACCCCACGCGCCACAAGGAGCAGCCTTGAGCACCGCCGTCACCGGAGCCCCGCCCGAAGCCCCGACGCGCCACCCCGCCCCGGTCCAGCCCGCCGGGGTCCGGCCGGCCGCGGCCCGCCCGGTGCCGCCCGACCCGCTGCTCCATCCGGACCCGGCCGTCGCCGCCGAACAGGCCGGTCTGGAGGCCCTGTTGCGGTGCTGGGCCCGGGAGACCGGGGCGGTACCCGGGGCGGACGGGCGGCTGCGGATCGCCGTACTCGGCGGCGCCGCCCGGCTGCTCGCCCCGGTGCGCTACTGGTCGCCGGCCGGCTGGCACCGCTTCGGCCCGGCCACCCTCGCGGTCGGTGAGGGCACCGCCGCCGCCCCGGTGGACGCCGTCACCGCCGCCGCCCTGCTCGCCGCCGCGGCCGCCGCCCGCCCCGACCCCGGCCAGGTCGCCGACCTCGCCGCCCGGGTGGCCGACTCGGTGGTCCGCACCGCCGACATCCTGGCCCACCGCCGCACCGCCGCCGCCCCCGGCGGGCCGGAGGGCTCGCAGTTCCTGGCCGCCGAGCAGTCCCTGCTGCTGGGCCACCCGCTGCACCCGACGCCCAAGAGCCGCGACGGCCTCGGGCCCGCGCAGAGCGCCGCGTACTCCCCGGAGCTCCACGGCTCCTTCCGGCTGCACTGGTACGCCGTCGACCGCGACCTGCTCGCGGCCGGTTCGGCGCTGACCGAGAGCGCCGACCGGATCACCGCCCACCTGCTCGGCGACCCGACCCTGGTGCCGCCCGGGACGGCCGCCCTCCCGCTGCACCCCTGGCAGGCCCGCGAGCTCGCCCTGCGCCCGGCCGTCGCGGAACTGCTCGCCGACGGGCGGCTGCGCGACCTCGGCCCGGCCGGTGACCCCTGGTACCCGACCTCCTCGGTGCGCACCGTCTACCGGCCCGGCACGCCCTGGATGCTGAAGCTCTCGCTCGGCCTGCGGATCACCAACTCCCGGCGGGAGAACCTCCGCAAGGAGCTCCACCGGGGCCTGGAGATGCACCGGCTGCTGGAGACCGGACTGGCCGCCGAGTGGCGGGCCGTCCACCCCGGCTTCGACATCGTCCGCGACCCGGCCTGGATCGGCGTCGACCACCCCGCGCTCGGCGACCCCGGCGGGCTGGACACCGTGCTGCGCGCCCAGCCGTTCGCCCCGGGCGACCGCGCCCTCTGCGTGGCCGGGCTGGTCGCCGAACAGCCGCTCGGCACCGGCGACACCGTACCGTCGCGGCTCGGCGACACCCTGCGCGCGCTCGCCGCGCGCTGCGGACGCCCGCTGCCCACGGTGGCCGCCGAATGGTTCCTGCGCTACCTGGACGCCGTCGTCCTGCCGGTGCTCTGGCTGGACGGCCAGGCCGGCATCGCGCTGGAGGCGCACCAGCAGAACAGCCTCGTCCTGCTCGACGCCGACGGGTGGCCGCAGGGCGGCCGGTACCGGGACAACCAGGGCTTCTACTACCGGCAGAGCGCGGCCGACCGGCTCACCGCCCGGCTGCCTGGGCTCGGTGCCCGGAGCGACACCTTCCTGGCCGACGAGGTGATCGACCACCACTTCGCCTACTACCTCGGGATCAACCACGTCCTGGGCCTGATCGGCGCCTTCGGCTCGCAGCGGCTGGCCGACGAGTCGGTGCTGCTGGCCGCCCTGCGCGGCTTCCTGTCCGGACCGCGCGTCGCGGCCACCGGGTCCGCGCTGCCCGCGCTCCTGCTGGACGCCGCCACGCTGCCCTGCAAGGCCAACCTGCTCACCCGGATCAACGGCCTGGACGAGCTGGTCGGGCCGGTGGCCACGCAGTCCGTCTACGTCGACATCCCCAACCCGGTGGCCGGCGCGTGAACTCCCGCGCGAGCGGCTCCGACGACGGCTGCGGTACCGGTGAAGGTCTTGAGGACGTTTCCGGTGAGGGCTCCGACGGCGTGTCCGCCGAGGGCCCCGACGGGGTGACCGGCCGGGGCCCGATGGCCACCGGTGCGGGGGAGTTCCGGCTCCGTCCGGTCCGGCTGCCCGCCGACCTGGAGCTGCTCGCCGGGTGGATGAACGACCCCGAGACCGCCGCCTTCTGGGAGCTCGCCGGGCCGCCCGCCGTCACCGAACGGCACCTGCGGGCCCAGCTCGACGGCGACGGCCGCAGCCTGCCCCGCCTGGGGCTGCTCGACGGCGCCCCGATGAGCTACTGGGAGATCTACCGCGCCGACCTCGACCCGCTCGCCGCGCACTACCCGGCCCGGCCCCACGACACCGGCGTCCACCTGCTGCTCGGCCCCGCCGACTGCCGGGGGCGGGGCCTGGGCGCGACCCTGCTCGCCGCGCTGGCCGACCGCATCCTGCGGGCGCGGCCGCGCTGCCGGCGGGTGGTCGCCGAGCCCGACGTCCGGAACCTGCGCTCGATCCGTGCCTTCGAGCGGGCCGGCTTCACCCGGGCCGCCGAACTCGACCTGCCCGACAAGCGCGCGGCGCTGATGGTCCGCGGCCGCGGTCCGGACCGGCCGGACCGGCCGGTCCGGGTGCCGCCGGACCGCGCCCCCTCCGCCCGGCCGCCCGCCGCCTGACCGCGCCCCCTCCGCCGCCCGCCCGCCCGCGACCGACCCCGCCGAGGACACCTCCGACTCCATGGACACCCCAGCAGCCCCGCCCGCGCCGTACGACCTGCTCGGCGTCGGCATCGGCCCGTTCAACCTCTCGCTCGCCGCGCTGGCCGAACCCGCCCCCGGCCTGCGCACGCTCTTCTGCGACCAGCGCCCGGAGTTCCGCTGGCACCCCGGGATGCTGGTCGACGGGGCCCGGATGCAGGTCCCCTTCCTCGCCGACCTGGTCTCCCTGGTGGACCCGACCAACCGCTGGTCCTTCCTCAACTACCTGCGCGAGCAGGACCGGCTCTTCCCGTTCTACTTCGCCGAGCGCTTCCAGCTGCCCCGCCGGGAGTACGACCACTACTGCCGCTGGGCGGCCGAACGGCTCGGCAACTGCCGCTTCGGCACCGAGGTCACCGCGCTGCACCGGGACGGCGCGCTGTACCGGGCCGAACTCCGCGACACCGCCACCGGCCGGCGCACCGAGGTGCACGCCCGCAACCTCGCGCTCGGCGTCGGCACCCGGCCGGTGCTGCCCGAGGCCTTCACCGCCCTCGACGGCCACCCCCGGGCCTTCCACTCCGCCGACTACCTGGACCGCCGGGAGACCCTGGACGACGCGCGCGACATCACCGTGGTCGGCAGCGGGCAGTCCGGCGCGGAGGTCTTCCTCGACCTGCTGCGCCGGGTGGGGGAGGGCGTCCGGCTGCGCTGGCTCACCCGCACCCGGGCGCTGGCGCCGATGGAGTACTCCAAGCTCGGGCTGGAGCACTTCACGCCCGACTACACCCGCTACTTCCACGGCCTGCCCGGGCCCGTCCGGGACACCCTGGTCGAGGCGCAGTGGCAACTGCACAAGGCCGCCAGCGCCGAGACCCTCGCCGAGATCCACGACCACCTGTACGAGCGGACCATCGGCCGGCCGATCGACGACGCCCCGGTCGAGATCACCCCCGGCACGGCCGTCACGGACGCCCGGCCCGGCCCCTGCGGCGGTCTCGAACTCCGCTGCCGGCACGGTGACTCGGGCGTCGAGCACGTGCTGCGCACCGACGCCGTGGTGCTCGCCACCGGGTACCGCGCCGCCCGCCCGGCCGCCCTGGAGCCGCTCGCCCACCTGATCGACTGGGACGCGGCCGGGCGCTACCGGGTCGACCTCGACCACCGGGTCGCGACCCTGCCCGACCTCGTCGGCGGACTGTACGTACAGAACGCCGAGTTGCACACTCATGGCGTCGGCACTCCCGATCTCGGGCTCGGCGCCCACCGGGCCGCCGTGATCCTCAACGCCGTCGCCGGCCGGACGGTCCACCGGCTGCCCGAACGCACCGCCTGGACCGGCTTCGCACCACCCGTCACCCCCGTCACCCCCGTCACCCCCGGTGGCCCCACCGGCCCCACCGGCCCTGCCGCCCCCGCCATGGGCGACGTCCCCGCCACCGCGGACGTCCCCGCCGTTCCGCGACCCCAGGAGTGGACCCGTGCCGCAACCGCCGGCCGCTGAACCCCCGCTGTACCTGCCCCCGCAGCTCACCGCCGGGCACTGGCAGCGGGCCGGCCGCACGCTGCTGGCCAAGATGCTCGGCGAGTTCGCCTACGAGGAGCTGATCACCCCCGTCCCCGACGGCCCCGACGGCTACCTGCTCCGGCTGCCCGAGGCCGACTACCGCTTCACCGCCGGCCGCGGCGCGTACGGCGGCTGGCAGGTCGTCCCGGACTCGGTGCGCTGCTCCCGGCCGGACGGCCTGGACCCGCTGCGCTTCCTCCCCTACGCCCGGCACACCCTCGGGCTGCGCGGCGACACCACCGGCCACCTGATCCGCGAACTCACCGCGACCCTGATCGCCGACGCCCACCAGCTCGCCACCGCGCTCACCGCCGCCGAGCTCGCCGACCTCGGCCACCCCGAGCTGGAGGGCCGGCAGGGCGGGCACCCCTGGATCGTCCCCAACAAGGGCCGGCTCGGCTTCTCCGCCACCGACGCCGCCCGCTGGGCCCCGGAGGCGCGCACCCCGCGACCACTGCCCTGGATCGCCGTGCACCGCCGGCTGGCGCAGTACCGCGGCGTTCCCGGCGTCGCCGAGCCCGAGCAGCTGTACGCGCGCGAGCTCGACGACCCCGCCGCCCTGCGCGCCGTCCTCGGCCCGGACGCCGACGACTACCTGCTGCTGCCGGTGCACCCCTGGCAGTGGGACGAGACCGTCGTCCCGCTGTTCGCCCCGTGGATCGCGAGCGGTGAGATCGTCCCGCTGCCCACCGACGGCGACCTGCGGCTGCCCCAGCAGTCCATCCGCTCCTTCTTCAACCGGAGCCGGCCCGACCGCTGCACCGTCAAGCTGCCGCTCGCCATCCTCAACACCCTGGTCTGGCGCGGCCTGCCCACCGAGCGCACGCTGGCCGCGCCCGCCGTGACCGCCTGGATCCACGGGATCCGGCAGGCCGACCCCTTCCTGCGCGACGAGTGCCGGATCGTGCTGCTCGGCGAGATCGCCTCCGTCACCGTCGACCACCCGCTCTACCGGGAGCTGCCGGAGGCGCCCTACCAGTACAAGGAACTGCTGGGCGCGATCTGGCGCGAGCCGCTCGGCCCCTGTCTGGACGGCGGCGAGCGCGGCCGCACCCTGGCGGCGCTGCTGCAGACCGGCTCCGACGGGCGGGCGCTGGCCGCCGAGCTGATCGCCCGCTCCGGCCTCACCCCCGCCGCGTGGACCGCCCGGCTGTTCGCGGCGATGCTCCCGCCGCTGCTGCACTTCCTCTACCGGTACGGCCTGGTCTTCTCCCCGCACGGGGAGAACGCCATCGTGGTCTTCGACGAGCGGGACGCCCCGGCCCGGCTCGCGGTCAAGGACTTCGTCGACGACGTCAACCTGAGCGACCAGGACCTGCCCGAGCTGCGCGAGCTGCCCGCCGAGGTGGCCGAGGTGCTGCTGCGCGAGGACCCGCAGGGCCTCTGCCAGTTCCTCCACTCCGGCCTGTTCATCGGCGTCTACCGCTACCTCGCCCCGCTGCTGGAGGCGCAGACCGGACTGCCCGAGGCCGAGTTCTGGGCCCTGCTGCGGGCCGAGATCCTGCGCTACCAGGAGCGCTTCCCCGAGCTGCGCGAGCGGTTCGAGCTCTTCGACCTGTTCCGCCCGCGGATCGACCGGCTCTGCCTCAACCGGAACCGGCTGCTGCTGGACGGTTACGGGGACCGCCCGCACCGCCCGCACGCGGCCCGGCACGGCACCGTGCCCAACGCGCTGGCCGCCGCGGGAGCCGCGGTGCCGCACGGCCGGCGGGACCGGATTGTCACCCCCGCCCCGTAGGCTGGGTGGGTCATGACGAACGACTCCGAATCCCAGCTCCCCGCCGACGACGAGGCCGACGGGTCGGCCGCCGCCGGCGCGGTCGAGGCCGTCCCGCGGGCCCAGCTCCCCGAGCTGCTGCACGCCGCCGTGGCCGCCGTCGGCGGCGTCGAGCGCCCCGGCCAGGTCAGGATGGCCGAGGCCGTCGCCGACGCCGTCGACAACGGCGAGCACCTGCTGGTGCAGGCCGGCACCGGCACCGGCAAGTCCCTCGCCTACCTGGTGCCGGCCCTCGCCCACGGGGACCGCGTGGTGGTCGCCACGGCCACCCTGGCGCTCCAACGCCAGCTGGTCGAGCGGGACTTGCCGCGGACGGTGGAGGCGCTGCACCCGGTGCTGCGCCGCCGCCCGCTGTTCGCGATGCTCAAGGGCCGCTCCAACTACCTCTGCCTGCACCGGGCCAACGAGGGCACCCCGAGCGACGAGGGCGAGGGCCTCTTCGATCCGGTGGACGCCCTCGGCGGCCCCACCGGCAAGCTCGGCCAGGACGTCCTGCGGCTGCGCGAGTGGGCGGACGAGACGGAGACCGGCGACCGCGACGACATGAGCCCCGGCGTCTCCGACAAGGCCTGGGCCCAGCTGTCGGTCACCTCCAAGGAGTGCCTGGGCGCCACCCGCTGCGCGTACGGGCAGGAGTGCTTCGCCGAGAAGGCGCGGGAGCGCGCCAAGCTGGCGGACGTCGTGGTCACCAACCACGCCATGCTGGCGATCGACGCCATCGAGGGCGCGCCGGTGCTGCCGGAGCACGAGCTGCTGATCGTCGACGAGGCGCACGAGCTGGTCAACCGGGTCACCGGCGCGGCCACCGCCGAGCTGACCGTCGGCGCGGTCAACCGGGCGGTCAAGCGCGCGGCCAGGCTGGCGAACGAGAAGGCGGTGGACGCCCTCCAGGGGGCCGCGGAGAACTACCACGGCCTGATGGAGACCGCCCAGCCCGGCCGGGTCGAGGAGCTGCCCGAGTACCTGGCGTACGCGGTCACCGCGATCCGGGACGCCAGCCGGCAGGTGATCACCTCGCTAGGCGAGACGCGGGACAAGGCGCTCACCGACGAGGACGCGGTGCGCAAGCAGGCGATGGCCTCCGCCGAGGCGCTGCACGAGACGGCCGAGCGGCTGCTGGCCGACTCCGAGTACGACGTGGTCTGGATCGAGCGCAGCGACCGGTACGGCCTGGGCACCGCCTCGCTGCGGGTCGCCCCGCTGAGCGTCTCCGGGCTGCTGCGGGAGGGCCTCTACAAGGAGCGCTCGGTGGTGCTCACCTCCGCCACGCTGAAGCTCGGCGGGGACTTCACCGGCGTCGCCGCCTCGGTCGGCCTGCCCTCGGAGGCCCGGCTGCCGGACCAGCGCACCGAGGGCGACGCCCCCGAGGCCGCCTTCGGCGAGGACGCGGTGCCGCACTGGCGCGGCATCGACGTCGGCTCGCCGTTCAAGTACCCCAAGCAGGGCATCCTCTACGTCGCCCGGCACCTGGCCGACCCGGGGCGGGACCCGGAGCGCCCCGACATGCTGGACGAACTCGCCGAGCTGATCGGCGCGGCCGGCGGGCGCACGCTCGGCCTGTTCTCCTCGATGCGCGGCGCCCAGGCCGCCGCCGAGGCGATGCGCGAGCGGCTGGACAACCGGATCCTGCTCCAGGGCGAGGACACCCTGGGTGAGCTGATCCGCGAGTTCGCCTCGGACGCGACCACCTGCCTGTTCGGCACGCTCTCGCTCTGGCAGGGCGTGGACGTGCCCGGCTCGGCCTGCCAGCTGGTGGTGATGGACCGGATCCCGTTCCCGCGCCCGGACGACCCGCTGATGAGCGCCCGCCAACGGGACGTCGAACAGCGCGGCGGGAACGGCTTCATGGCCGTCGCGGCCACCCATGCCGCGCTGCTGATGGCGCAGGGCGCGGGCCGGCTGGTCCGCGCGGCGGACGACCGCGGTGTGGTGGCGGTCCTGGACCCGCGGGTGGAGACCAAGCGGTACGGGAGCTTCTTCCGCTCCTCGATGCCGGAGTTCTGGTACACCACCGATCGCAACCAGGTGCGCCGCTCTCTGGCGGCGATCGACGCCTCCGCGGCGCCGGTGCGGCCGGTGGTCAAGCGGGGCTGAGGCGTCGGTCGCCCCCGGGAGGCGGCCGCCGCCCGGGCACACCGGAGGGGCTCCCCGCACCGTGCGGTGGAGCCCCTTCCCGGTGGGCGCCGTACCGGGCGGCTCAGAGGCGGCGCAGCACGGCGACGACCTTGCCCAGGATGGTCGCGTTGTCGCCGTTGATCGGCTCGTACGCCGGGTTGTGCGGCATCAGCCAGATCCGGCCGTCCTCGCGCTTGAGGCGCTTCACGGTCGCCTCGCCGTCGATCATCGCGGCCACGATGTCGCCGTTCTCGGCGACCGGCTGGCGGCGGACGGTCACCCAGTCGCCGTCGCAGATGGCGGCCTCGATCATCGAGTCGCCGCGCACGGTCAGCGCGAACAGCTCGCCCTCGCCGACCAGCTGGCGCGGCAGCGGGAAGACGTCCTCGACGGTCTGCTCGGCCAGGATCGGGCCGCCGGCGGCGATCCGCCCGACCAGTGGCACGTACGAGGTGGACGGACGCCCGGCCGTCTCGGCGGTGTTGGGGCGGGCCACCTCGACGCCGCGGACCTCGTAGGCGCGCGGGCGGTGCGGATCCCGGCGCAGGAAGCCCTTGCGCTCCAGGGCCATCAGCTGGTGGGCGACCGAGGAGGTGCTGGACAGGCCGACGGCCTGGCCGATCTCCCGCATGGACGGCGGGTAGCCGCGGCGCTGGACCGAGTCCCGGATGACCTCGATGACCCGCCGCTGGCGCTCGGTCAGCCCGGCCTCGTCCGTCCGGATGCCGGGGGGGCGGCCGGGCAGCGAGCGCGCGGGGACCGGGTGGCTGTCGTCCAGCACGGCGGCGTGCTCGATCGGCTGGTCGGGAACGCGGCCCGGATGGGAAATGGCCTGGCCGGAGAGGCGGTGTTCTTCGCTACGGTCCATGCTGTCCACACTCTGCTGATTCGTGGTGCGCTGCCCCACCTTGAGCTGGGAGTGTTCCTGCACCGGGATGGTGTTGCTTTCGATCGTGTTCACGGCGGCCCCTCTCGACGGCTGTCCTCTCCCCTTTTCCAGCCCAACGGCACCTCCTATCGAAAGGTTGCGCCAAACACACGTTCGAGTGAATTATTCGGGAGTTGGCTGACTCGATCAAGGCTTTGTTGTACATCGCTTAAATGTTCGACTCGAACGCGGCTCCGGCAGTCTAATCGGCGCCGACACGCCAGGGGTGTCGCTTCCCCCCTGGACCCACATGTAGTGGTTACAGTCCTCTCCGGGCCCAGTACTAGTGGTCACGTCGCATGATCCGCTTGGCGGTGCCGGGTCCTCTTCGCATAGACTCGACCAGTCCGCACGTCCTGCCCGGAGGGATCTTCAGGTGCACTGCCCCTTCTGCCGGCACTCCGACAGCCGCGTCGTCGACAGCCGGACCACCGAAGACGGCAGCTCGATCCGCCGTCGCCGGCAGTGCCCGGACTGCGGCCGCCGTTTCACCACGGTGGAGACGGCCGCACTGATGGTCATCAAGCGCAGCGGCGTCACCGAGCCGTTCTCCCGGGAGAAGGTCATCTCCGGAGTCCGCAAGGCCTGTCAGGGCCGCCCGGTCACCGAGGACGCCCTCGCCCAGCTCGGCCAGAAGGTCGAGGAGTGTGTGCGGGCCACCGGCAAGTCCGAGCTGACCACCCACGACGTGGGGCTGGCCATACTCGGACCGCTCAAGGAACTCGACGTCGTCGCCTTCCTGCGCTTCGCCAGCGTCTACCAGGCGTACGACGGACTGGAAGACTTCGAGGCCGCCATCGCGGAGCTCCGCGCCGAGCGGCCCGTCCCCGAGGCGGACGGCGCCTGCGTGCCCGTCGCCGCCGCCGCGCCCTAGGAGGCCGGCTCCGCACCACCGGCCCCTCGGGGCCTTTCGTCCCACACCAGCCACACCAGCCGCACCGGCCCTTCGGGGCCGACAGCACCACACCGGCCCCTCGGGGCTCACAGCACCACATCAGCCACATCAGCCATACCGGCCATACCGGCCATACCGGCCATACCGGCCCCTCGGGGCCGAGGCGTGCCCGGAAACGGCGCACAGAACACCACAAACCGTGCGGGTACAGGCAGGTCGTCGCCTGTCCGCACACCGGAAGACGAACCAGCGGTGCCCGGACTTTTCGGGGCACTTTGGGCGTTTGCCCAGGAGGAGGAGCGAGAAGTGACAGACACCACGAGCGGTTCCGCACGCGGGTCGAAGTCCGACAAGACCGTGACCAAGGGCGCCGGCAAGGCCCCCAAGGGCGGCCTGCGGATCGAGCGCATCCACACCACCCCTGGCGTACACCCCTACGACGAGGTCCGCTGGGAGCGGCGTGACGTCGTCATGACCAACTGGCGCGACGGCTCGATCAACTTCGAGCAGCGCGGCGTGGAGTTCCCCGACTTCTGGTCGGTCAACGCCGTCAACATCGTCACCTCCAAGTACTTCCGCGGCGCCGTGGGCACCCCGCAGCGCGAGTGGAGCCTCAAGCAGATCATCGACCGCGTGGTGCTCACCTACCGCGCCGCCGGCGAGAAGAACGGCTACTTCACCACCCCCGGTGACGCCGAGACCTTCGAGCACGAGCTGACCTACGCCCTCCTCCACCAGGTGTTCAGCTTCAACTCGCCGGTCTGGTTCAACGTCGGCACCAAGCAGCCCCAGCAGGTCAGCGCCTGCTTCATCCTGGCCGTCGACGACTCCATGGAGTCGATCCTCGACTGGTACAAGGAAGAGGGCATGATCTTCAAGGGCGGCTCCGGCGCCGGCCTGAACCTCTCCCGGATCCGCTCCTCCAAGGAACTGCTCTCCTCCGGCGGCAACGCCTCCGGCCCGGTCTCCTTCATGCGCGGCGCCGACGCCTCCGCCGGCACCATCAAGTCCGGTGGCGCCACCCGCCGGGCGGCCAAGATGGTCGTGCTGGACGTCGACCACCCGGACGTCGAGGCCTTCATCGAGACCAAGGTGAAGGAGGAGGAGAAGATCCGCGCCCTGCGCGACGCGGGCTTCGACATGGACCTCGGCGGCGACGACATCGCCTCCGTGCAGTACCAGAACGCCAACAACTCGGTCCGGGTCAACGACGAATTCATGACCGCCGTCGAGAACGGCACCGAATTCGGCCTGCGCGCCCGGATGACCGGCGAGGTCATCGAGACCGTCGACGCGAAGAAGCTCTTCCGCAAGATGGCCGAGGCCGCCTGGGCCTGCGCCGACCCGGGCATCCAGTACGACACCACCATCAACCGCTGGCACACCTGCCCGGAGTCCGGCCGCATCAACGCGTCCAACCCCTGCTCCGAGTACATGCACCTGGACAACTCCAGCTGCAACCTGGCCTCGCTCAACCTGATGAAGTTCCTGCGCGACGACGACTCGTTCGACGCCGAGCGCTTCGCCAAGGTCGTCGAGCTGGTCATCACCGCGATGGACATCTCCATCTGCTTCGCCGACTTCCCGACCGAGAAGATCGGCGAGACCACCCGCGCCTACCGCCAGCTCGGCATCGGCTACGCCAACCTCGGCGCCCTGCTGATGGCCACCGGCCACGCCTACGACAGCGAGGGCGGCCGCGCCCTGGCCGGCGCCATCACCTCGCTGATGACCGGCACCGCCTACCGCCGCGGCGCCGAACTCGCCGGCGTGGTCGGCCCGTACGACGGCTACGCCCGCAACGCGGCCCCGCACCGGCAGGTCATGAAGCAGCACGCGGACGCCTCGGTCGCCGCCGTCGCGGTCGACGAGCTGGACGCCCCGGTCTGGGCCGCCGCCACCGAGACCTGGCAGGACGTGCTGCGCCTCGGCGAGCAGAACGGCTTCCGCAACGCCCAGGCCTCGGTGCTCGCCCCGACCGGCACCATCGGCCTGATGATGGACTGCGACACCACCGGCGTCGAGCCCGACCTGGCACTGGTCAAGTTCAAGAAGCTCGTCGGCGGCGGTTCGATGCAGATCGTCAACGGCACCGTGCCGCGCGCCCTGAAGCGCCTCGGCTACCAGGACGAGCAGATCGAGGCGATCGTCGCCCACATCGCCGAGCACGGCAACGTGGTGGACGCGCCCGGCCTGAAGACCGAGCACTACGAGGTCTTCGACTGCGCGATGGGCGAGCGTTCCATCTCCCCGATGGGGCACGTGCGGATGATGGCGGCGATCCAGCCGTGGATCTCCGGCGCCATCTCCAAGACCGTCAACATGCCCGCCGCGGCGACCGTCGAGGACGTCGAGGAGATCTACTTCGAGGCCTGGAAGATGGGCGTCAAGGCGCTCGCCATCTACCGCGAGAACTCGAAGGTCGGCCAGCCGCTGTCGGCCAAGAAGAAGTCCGGCGACGCGAAGGCCGAGACCGAGGCGGCCCCGGTCGCCGCGGTCGAGAAGATCGTCGAGTACCGCCCGGTCCGCAAGCGCCTGCCCAAGGGCCGCCCGGGCATCACCACCTCCTTCACGGTCGGTGGCGCCGAGGGCTACATGACGGCCAACTCCTACCCGGACGACGGCCTCGGCGAGGTCTTCCTGAAGATGTCCAAGCAGGGCTCGACCCTCGCGGGCATGATGGACGCCTTCTCGATCGCCGTCTCGGTCGGCCTGCAGTACGGCGTGCCGCTGGAGACGTACGTCTCGAAGTTCACCAACATGCGCTTCGAGCCGGCCGGTCTGACCGACGACCCGGACGTGCGGATGGCGCAGTCGATCGTCGACTACATCTTCCGCCGCCTGGCGCTGGACTTCCTGCCGTTCGAGACCCGTTCCGCGCTCGGCATCCACTCCGTCGAGGAGCGCCAGCGCCACCTGGAGACGGGCTCCTACGAGCCGCTGGAGGCCGAGGAGCTGGACACCGAGACCCTGGCGCAGTCCGCGCCGGTGGCCCCGGCGGCTCCGGCCGCCCCGGTGGCCAAGCCCGCACCGGCCGTCGAGGCCCCGCGCAGGGCCCACAACTCGACGGAGCTGATGGAGATCCAGCTCGGCCTCAACGCCGACGCGCCGCTCTGCTTCTCCTGCGGCACCAAGATGCGCCGCGCCGGCAGCTGCTACCTCTGCGAGGGCTGCGGCTCCACCAGCGGCTGCAGCTGATCCGGACGCCGTGCCGGCCCGGTGCCGGATGACAGCCTGAGCGGCTGAGTTCCGCGAGGCGGGGCGAGGACCCTTTCGAGGTCCTCGCCCCGCCTTTTGCGTTGCCCGGACACCGGGGCGGCTTGGCCGGGCGCTCGCTGCTCGCGCGGTGGAGCACCGCGGATCCCGGAGTATCTGTCAACCAGGGTTGACACGCGACGGGCGTCAACCTAAGTTGACGGTATGAGCGAGAACGGAGAACTCGCGGCGGCCGCGAGCAGTCGGGATCCCGCGGTGGGGCTCCGGGCGGTGCGGGCGCTGCGCGACCTGGCCGATCGCCTGGAGGGCCTGCAGGTCGGGAACGCCCGCGAGCAGGGGTGGTCCTGGCAGGACATCGCGGTCTGTCTCGGGGTGACCAGGCAGGCGGTGCACAAGAAGTACGCCCGGCGGGGTGCCGGGGGTACCGCGAGCGAGAAGGGCGGAGGCTGAGCGATGTTCGAACGCTTCACCGACGATGCGCGGCAGGTGGTCGGCCAGGCGGGCCGGGAGGCGGCGCAGCTCCGGCACGGGCAGATCGGCACCGAGCACCTGCTGCTGGCCGTCGTGGCGATGCCGCACGATCCGTCGGCGGCCGTGCTGGTCGAGGCGGGGCTGGACCACGCCGCCGTGCGGCGGGCGGTGCGCCGGATGCTCGGCGGGGCCGACGACGCGGAGGCGCTGGCGGCGATCGGGGTCGATCTGGACGCCGTCCGGGAGGCCGTCGAGTCGGCGTTCGGGGAGGGGGCGCTGGACGCTCCGGCGGAGGGCCCGGAGTCGAGGCGGCGGGGCTGGTTCCGGGCCGACGCCAAGGGCGGACGGGTGCCCTTCACGCCCCGGGCGAAGAAGGTGCTGGAGCTGTCGCTGCGCGAGTCGCTCCGGCTGAAGTCCGGCCGCATCGGCGTCGGGCACCTGCTGCTCGGGGTGGTCCGGGAGGGGGAGGGGCTCGGCGCCAGAATCATCGCCGATCACGGGCTGGACTTCGCGGCACTGCGCCGGGCGGTGGATGCCACCTTGAGTTGATCGAGGTGCGACGGTGAGGTCGCCAATCGGTGCACGAGCCGTGAACGAATGATACTGGCCGTCAACTTGCCCATTGAGGGCAGGAGCTGAATGGATATGATCGGCCGAAAGCGTGAACCGATCAGCCGCCCGGAGACGTTTCACTACGTCGGCCGGGCGGTCGCGCGTTCGCCCGCCCCCGCTGTCGGCGTCCGCCCGTCGACGCCCGCCGCTGCCGAGGACCGCATCGATGAGAGAACGCACCAGCCCCGACGGCACGGCGCGCCGACGCCCGGCCCCGCGCACCGCGGCCCTCACCGCGGCGGCCGTACTGCTGGCGGGCGTCGCCGCCCCGGTGGCCGCGGGCCGGGCCCTGTCGGCGCACCAGCCGCTGACCGTCGCCGCGGTCTGCGCGGTCGCGGTGCTCTGGCTGATCGCGGTCGGACTGGCGGCGACCGCCACCGAGCGCGCCCGCCGACTGGCGGAGGAGCTCGCCGCGCAGCGGGAGGAGACCGGGGCGGCGCGCGCGCTGACCGCCGCGGCCGACGCCGCCGGGGCGAGCGCCCGCGAGCGGGCCGCCGCCGCCGACACGGCGCGGGAGGTGGCCCGGACCGCGCAGGCGGACGCCGAGGCCGAGGTGCTGGCCGCGCAGGCCGAGCTGGCCCGGGTGCGGACCGAACTGGAGGCCGTGCGGGCGGAGCGAGCCGCACTGGACCGGCTCGCCGGGTCCGTCCTGCCCGAGGTGGTGAAGAAGCTCCGGGACGGCGCGTCCGTGGACAGCGCGCTCGCGGCGCACCGCACGCACCCCCAGTACGCGCTGCTGCGGGCCCTCGCCGAGGAGATCGGCCGGGGCGAGCGGCTGCGGGCCGCCGCCCTCGCGGTCTGCGCGACCGCCGCTGGGCGGGTCCAGGCACTCGCCACGAGCATGCACGCCGAGCTGCGCGAGATGCAGCACCGGCACGACGAGGAGGTCCTCGGCGACCTGCTGCGACTGGACCACTCCACGGCCCAGGCCGGCCGGATGGCCGACAGCATCGCCGTGCTCACCGGCGCCCGCTCGGGCCGGCGCTGGGCCAAGCCGATCGCGGTGGAGTCGGTGCTGCGCGGGGCGCTCGGCCGGATCGGCGCCTACCAGCGGGTCCGGCTGCACAACGCCAGCACGGCGGCCGTGGCCGGGTTCGCCGCCGAGGGCGTGATGCACGCGCTGGCCGAACTGCTGGACAACGCCACCAACTTCTCCGCCCCGCCGGCCGAGGTGCACGTCTACGTCGAGGAGGTGCCGGCCGGACTGGCGGTCACCGTCGAGGACAGTGGCCTCGGGCTGAGCGAGAGCTGGCTGCGCCGGGCCGAGCGGGCCGTCTCCGCCGAGCCCCTGGACCTCACCACGCTCACCGCGGGGACGCGGCTCGGCCTCGCGGTGGTCGGCGCGCTGGCCCGCAAGTACGGGTTGCAGATCTCCTTCCGGCCGTCGGCGCGCGGTGGCACGGGGGTGGTGATGCTCATCCCGCAGCAGCTGGTGACGCACGCCGCGCCGGCGCCCGCTCCGGTGCCCGCCCCGGCCCGGGCGGCGGCGCCCGCGCCGTCGCGCCCGGCGCTCACGCCCGCCGGCCCGCCGGCGCTGCTGCCGGCCAGGCCCGCCGCCGCGCCGTCGTCCGCTCCGGCGACCCCGTCCGCCCCGGTACCGGTGGAGGTCGCCGACAGCGGTCTGCCGCAGCGCCGCCGCGGGCAGACGCTCGCCGCCACCGGTACCACCACCGCGGCACCGGCTCCGGCCGGCAAGCCCGTCCGTGCCGACGCGGTGAGCGCCGCCGCCCGGTTCGGTGCCTTCCGGCGCGCCGCCCAGCAGGCCGGGAACGGCAGCGCACCGGCCACGACCGCCGCGCCGGCTGCGACCCCCATGCCGGCTGCGACCCCCGCACCGGCCGCGACTCCCGCAAGGACCACGGACACCACGCCGACCGCACCGACCACGGACACCACGCCCGACGCCTCCCCCGTCACCGAGAAGGACTCCTGATGAGCAGCGTTATCGACCGTGACCTCGACTGGCTGTTGGAGAACCTGCTGACCGCCACCCCCGGCGCCCGGCACGCCCTGGTGCTCTCGGCCGACGGCCTCAGGCTCTGCCACACCGCCGGGCTCGGTGCCGATCAGGCCGACCAGCTGGCCGCGATCGCCTCCGGGATGCAGAGCCTGGCGCACGGCGCCTCGATCGAGTTCGGCGACGGCAGCGGCGGCGTGCGGCAGTCGATGACCGAGTTCCACGGCGGCATCCTCTGCATCGTGGCGGCCGGCGAGGGCGCCCACCTCGCCGTGGTCACCGACGACGAGGCGGACGTGGGCGTGGTCGGCCACAACATGCACGGTCTGATCGAGCAGATCGGCGTCCACCTCAGTGCTCCGGCCCGCGACGACGCGGGTGCCGGGGCGGATACGGACGCGGTGGTCCAAGAGAGCGCCCGGGTATGAGCGGGCGGCCGGTCCTGCCGGGCCGTGACGACGACCCGGACCGCCTCTACACCATCACCCGCGGCCGCAGCCGTTCCCCGGAGAACGCCTTCGACCTGGTCACCCTGATCGTCGCCGAGCGGGAGCCGGACCCGGGCATGCAGTCGGAGCACGCCCGCATCCTGCGGATGTGCGAGGCCCCGACCGCCGTCGTGGAGGTCGCCGCCGAGCTGGCGCTGCCGGTCTCGGCGGTGAAGATCCTCCTCGGGGACCTGCTGGAGTCCGGGGCGGTCACCGCCCGGCACCCCCGGTTCGCCCCCAACAAGGCCCGGCTGCCCGATCTCGACACGCTGAAGCAGGTGTTGCATGGACTCCAACAGCTCTGAGGCCCCCGGGCCCCGGCGCACCCCGCTGCGCGGTACCGCCGACAACGCGCTGAAGATCGTCGTGGTCGGCGGGTTCGGCGTCGGCAAGACCACCCTGGTCGGTGCGGTCAGCGAGATCCGTCCGCTGAACACCGAGGAGACCATGACCAAGGCGGGCGAGGGCATCGACGACCCCTCGGGCTCCTGGGGCAAGCGCTCCACCACGGTCGCGTTCGACTTCGGCCGGATCACGCTCTCCGCGAGCCAGGTGCTGTACCTGTTCGGCGCGCCCGGGCAGGAGCGCTTCTGGTTCCTCTGGGACCGCCTGTTCAGCGGGGCGCTCGGCGCGGTCGTCCTGGTGGACACCCGGCGGCTGGAGGAGTCCTGGTACGCCATCGACCGGCTCGAACACCACGGCACGCCGTTCATCGTGGCCCGCAACAACTTCGGCGATCCGAGCCACAGCCTGGAGCAGGTGCGCGCGGCGCTCGACCTGCCCGCCGAGGTGCCGCTGGTGGACTGCGACGCGCGCGACCGGGAGTCGAGCAAGCAGGTCCTGATCGAGCTGGTCCGGCACCTGGCCGCCCGGGTGGAGGCCGGCCTCGGTCCGGCCGCCCGTCCGGAGGCCGCCCCGGTCGCCGTGTCCGCTGTCGCCGGCGCCGGCGCCACCCACCCGTCCCCGTACGAGGAGAGCACCCCGTGACCGAGCCCGCCGCCACCCCGCCGCCGGGCTGCCCGGCGCACGCCGGCGCCACCCCGCTGTACGGGCCGCGCTTCCAGACCGACCCGTCCCAGCTGTACCGCGAGCTGCGGGCCGCACACGGTCCGGTGGCTCCGGTCGAGCTCGCCGGGGGTGTCCCCGCCTGGCTGGTCATCGGCTACCGGGAGCTGCAACTGGTGACCGGCCAGCCGCAGTTGTTCGGCCGTGACTCGACCCGCTGGAACGCCTGGGAGAGCATCCCCGAGGACTGGCCGCTGAAGCCGATGATGGCGCCGGTGCCGTCGATCCTGTACGCCGAGGGCGAGGAGCACGTCCGCCGCTCGCGGGCCGTCACGGACGCGCTGGCCGCCGTCGACCCGTACGAGCTGCGCAAGCACTGCGAGGAGATCGCCGACCGGCTGATCGACGGGTTCGCCGGGCGCGGTGAGGCCGAGCTGGTCGCCGAGTACGCGCACCGGATGCCGCTGCTGGTGCTCTGCCGGCTGCTCGGGCTGAGCGAGGAGCAGGCGCCCGTCCTGATCGACGGGCTGCTGGCGATGCTGGACGGCGGGGCGGACGCCCCGGCCGGCGCGCAGCGGCTGCTCGGCGTGATGCTCGACCTGGTCCGGGAGAAGGCCGAGCGGCCGTCCGACGACCTGGCCTCGCGGATGCTGCTGCACGAGGCGGGCCTGGACCACGACGAGGTGATGCGCGACCTGCGCGTCCTGCTGATCGCCGGCCACCAGCCGTGCTCGTACTGGATCTCCAACGCGCTGCGGCTGATGCTCACCGACGAGCGGTTCGCCGCGTCGCTCTCCGGCGGCCGGCGCAGCATCAACCAGGCCCTGAACGAGGCGCTCTGGGAGGACACCCCGACGCAGATCTTCGCCGGGCGCTGGGCGGTCCGGGACACCCAGCTCGGCGGCCAGCGGATCGCCGCGGGGGACATGCTGCTGCTCGGCTTCGCGGGGGCGAACGCGGACCCGGCGGTGCGGCAGGCCGACGGCAGCCCGGCGGAGGGCAACCGGGCGCACATGAGCTACTCCTACGGCGAGCACGGGTGCCCGTTCCCGGCGCAGGAGGCGGCCGAGGTGATCGCCACCACGGCGATCGAGGTGCTGCTGGACCGCCTGCCGGACCTCCGGCTGGCGGTGGCCGAGCACGCGCTGGTGTGGCGGCCGTCGGCGTGGGTGCGCGGGCTGGTGGCACTGCCGGTGTCGTTCACCCCGGGCTACGCGGTCTGACCCCGGGGCCGCGCGAAGCCCCGGGCCCGCCGGAACCCGGAACCCGGGCCCGCCGGAACCCGGGCCCCCGCCGCGGCCCGGCAGCGAGACGCCGGAGCCCGCTGGCACTAACACCGGACAGGAATCAGGAAGCCAAGGAGAGTTGTGCCGATGACCGCCCCGATAGCCCTCGACCCGCTGGCGCGCGACAACGCCGCCGAGGGCGCGCTGCTGCGCGCCGCCGGCCCGGCGGTGGCGGTGGAGCTCCCCGGCGGCGTCGCCGCCTGGGCGGTGACGCGGCACGCGGCCGCGCGCGACCTGCTGACCGACCCCCGGCTGGTGAAGGACGCCGCGCACTGGGCGGCCTACCAGCGCGGCGACGTGCCGAAGACGTGGCCGCTGATCGGCCTGGCCATGCCCGGCCCGAGCATGGTGACCACCGACGGCGCCCGGCACCGGCGGCTGCGGACGCTGGTGGCGCAGGCGTTCACGCCGCGCCGGGTGGAGCTGATGCGCCCCCGGGTGCGGGAGATCACCGACGGCCTGCTGGACGTCCTGGCCGCGGGGGAGCGGGTGGTGGACCTCAAGTCGGTCTTCGCCTTCCCGCTGCCGATGACGGTGATCTGTTCGCTGCTGGGCGTTCCGGAGTCCGACCACGCCCTGCTGCGGGGGCTCTACGAGGAGTTCTTCGGCATCCGGCCCAACCCCGACGGCATCCAGGCGACCATCGCCGGGCTGAACGCCTTCGTCAACGAGTTGGTGGCGAAGCGCCGTTCGGAGCCCGGTGACGATCTGGCCAGTGCGCTGCTGGCGGCGGACGCCGAGGGCGGGGCGCTGAGCGACGCGGAGGCGGCGGCCACCCTGCGGGTGATCATCGCGGCGGGCCACGAGACCACGGTGAACCTGATCGGCAACGCCGTCCGGGCGCTGCTCGCCCACCCGGACCAGCTGGAGCTGGTCCGGGCCGGCACGGTGTCCTGGGACGCGGTGGTCGAGGAGTCGCTCCGGTGGACGCCGCCGACCAGCAACTTCCTGTTCCGGTTCGCCGCCGAGTCCATCGAGGTCGGCGAGGTCGTGATCCCGCGCGGCGAGCCGGTGCTGATCTCCTACAACGCGATCGGCCGGGATCCCGCCCAGCACGGGGTGACGGCCGAGCTGTTCGACATCACCAGGGACCCGAGCCGTCACCTCTCCTTCGGCCACGGTCCGCACGTCTGCCCGGGCTCGCCGCTGGCCCGGCTGGAGGCGGGGGTCGCGCTGCCGGCGCTGTTCGAGCGGTTCCCGGAGCTGTCCCTGGCGGTGCCCGACGAGGACCTGCGGCCGAGCCCCTCGCTGGTGGTCAACTCGCTGCGGGAGCTGCCGGTCCGGCTCTTCTGAGCGTGCCCGGCGCCGGCCGGTTCCCCGTCCGCCCGGACGGGGAACCGGCCGGCGGCCGGGGCGGATCTCCGGGTCACAACTGGGGCACGTGCCGATGAAGGTCGAACGCGGACCTTGGCGGAGGGGGGCTGCTGCGTTAACGTCGTCAAACCGGCGGCCCGCCGCGTCCATGTCGATCTCCGGTACAGCGCAATGTCGTTCTGTCGTACTGCCGGCGCTCGTGCGCCCTGGCGAGGAGGACCGCATTGACCCCCACCCCGACCACGCCGTCCGCGAGGTCCCGCCGTCTGGTCGCCGTGCCCGCCCTGCTGGCGGCGCTGGCCCTGACCGCGGCCTGCTCCAACAGTTCGAGCTCCGGCGGCGGTTCGGGCGGCGGGGGCGAGACCCTGGCCGGTGACTGCGCCAAGTACCAGCCGTACGCCGGGCATTCCGGCACCACGGTGACGGTCTTCGCGTCGATCCTCAGCCCGGAGTCGGACAACCTGGAGAAGTCCTGGGCCGAGTTCGGCAAGTGCACGGGCATCAAGATCAGTTACGAGGGTTCCAACGACTTCGAGTCCCAGCTGCCGGTCCGGGTGACCGGCGGCAACGCCCCGGACTTCGCGATCATCCCGCAGCCCGGCCTGCTGGCCCAGATGGTCAAGAGCGGCAAGGTGGCCAAGCCCCCTGCGCAGACCGTCACCAACCAGGACAAGTGGAGCCCGGTCTGGAAGACCTACGGCTCGGTCAACGGCACCTTCTACGCGGCGCCGATGAGCGCCAACATGAAGTCCCTGGTCTGGTACTCGCCCAAGGCCTTCAAGCAGGCCGGCTACGAGGTGCCGCAGTCCTGGGCCGACCTGATGGCGCTCAGCGACCGGATCGCCAAGGCCGGTGCCGCGAAGCCGTGGTGCGGCGGGATCGCCTCCGGGACGGCCACCGGCTGGCCGGCCACCGACTGGCTGGAGGAGGTGGTGCTGGGCTCGTACGGCGGCGAGGTGTACGACCAGTGGGTGAACCACCAGGTGAAGTTCTCCGACGAGAAGATCACCACCGCGATGCGGACCGTGGCGGACTGGATGCAGAACCCCGCCTGGGTCAACGGCGGGTACGGTGACGTGAAGTCGATCGCCACCACGACCTTCCAGGACGCGGGGGCCCCGATCCTCACCGGCAAGTGCCTCATGCTCCAGCAGGCGTCCTTCTACAAGGCGCAGTGGCCCAAGGACACCAAGGTCGGCCCGGACGGCGACATCTTCGCCTTCCGCCTGCCGGCCGTGAACCCGCAGGTGGCCAGCCCGGTGGAGGGCGGTGGGGAGTTCGTGACGGCGTTCGCGAGCCGGCCCGAGGTGCAGGCCGTGCAGAACTACCTGTCCAGCCCGGACTGGGCGAGCAGCCGGGTGAAGACCGCCACCGGCTGGGTCTCCGCCAACCAGGGCGTGGACAAGAGCCTGTACACCGATCCGATCGACCGGCTCTCCGCCGACGCGCTCACCGACCCGGCGGCGACCTTCCGGTTCGACGGCTCGGACCTGATGCCGGCCGCGGTCGGCGCCGGGCAGGAGTGGAAGTCGCTGACCGCCTGGTTCGCCGAGGGCCAGTCCATCCAGAAGACCGCCGCCGACATCGACGCGGCCTGGCCGCAGTAACGGGTCCGACCGCTACCGCGGCCGGGCCCCGGTAGCGGTCTCCGACCGCCAAGGACCACCTGTCGAGGGCGGTGCGGGGCCACCCACCCGCACCGCCCGCCCCTCCTTCCTGCCCGTGGCAGGGAAAGGACGCGCAGCCATGTCCCTCACCGCCACCGCGCTCGCCGACGGCGCCTGGGGCGACGCCGCCGTCAAGTTCGGCAACAGCTTCGGCGCCGTCGCCGGTTTCCTGGGCATCCTGCTGCTGGTCTTCCTGGTGGCCGGCCGGGCCTCCGGCCGGATCGCCCGCCCGCTGGCCGTCGGGGTCTTCCTCGGCCCGGCCGTCCTGCTGCTGCTCGTCGGCCTGGTCGCCCCGCTGGTCCGCACCGTCTACCTGAGCCTCTACAACGACGACAGCAGCCGCTTCGTGGGCGGCGAGAACTTCGGCTGGGCGTTCACCACCGACTCGGTCCAGAAGGTCCTGGTCACCACCCTGCTGTGGCTGGTGGTGGCGCCGCTCGCGGCCACCGGTCTGGGGCTGGTGCTGGCGCTGCTGGTGGACCGGATGCGCGGTCAGGCGGTCTACAAGTCGCTGATCTTCATGCCGATGGCCATCTCACTGGTCGGCGCCTCGATCATCTTCAAGTTCGTCTACGAGTCCCGCGACGCCGCCCA
Source organism: Kitasatospora sp. NPDC001603 (assembly GCF_040298365.1). NCBI lineage: Bacteria > Bacillati > Actinomycetota > Actinomycetes > Kitasatosporales > Streptomycetaceae > Kitasatospora > Kitasatospora sp. NPDC001603. The sequence goes on along the minus strand of NZ_JBEPAA010000058.1, from coordinate 16,459 downwards.
GTCGCAGATCGGCCTGCTCAGCCAGCTCGCCATCACGCTGGGCTGGGAGCACCCGCCGAACTGGATGCTCTCCCAGCCGCTCAACACCTTCCTGCTGATGGCGGTGATGGTCTGGGTGCAGACCGGCTTCGCGATGGTCGTCCTCTCGGCGGCGATCAAGGCGATCCCGGACGAGGTCACCGAGGCGGCCCGGCTGGACGGGGCGGGCGGGGCGCGGCTGTTCTGGTACGTCACGGTGCCGATGATCCGCACCACGGTGGTGGTCGTGCTCACCACGGTCATGATCACCACGCTCAAGGCCTTCGACATCGTCCGCACCATGACCGGCGGCAACTTCGGTACCCAGGTGCTGGCCAACGAGATGTACTCGCAGTCCTTCGTGCAGTTCAACACCGGGCGGGGCAGCGCGCTCGCGGTGATCCTCTTCCTCGCGGTGCTGCCCCTGGTGGCCTACAACATCCGCCAGCTGCGGAAGGAGCGCGGAGTCCGATGAGCGAGCACCGTCCGACCACGGGCCGGCGTCCGACCGGCGAGCGTCCGGTCACGGGCGGCCGGCGTCCGACCGGTGACCGGCGACCGTCGCACGCGGGCCGGCGGGGCGGGCGCCGGCTGCCGGACGGGCGCCGGGGCCCGGTCCGGCAGGCGTTCACCAGCCCGCTCTCCTCCGTCTTCGTGATCGCGGTGACGGTGCTGTGGACCGTCCCGACCCTCGGGCTGCTCGCCACCTCGCTGCGGCCCAAGCAGGACGTCACCGCCGACGGCTGGTGGAACGTCTTCCTCCACCCGGACCTCGGCCTCTCCAACTACCACACCGTGCTGTTCGAGGGCGGCTCCGGCGTCTCCACCGGCCTGATGCCCTTCCTGGTCAACTCGCTGGCGATCAGCGTCCCGGCGACGCTCTTCCCGCTGGTGCTGGCCGCGATGGCCGCGTACGGCCTGGCCTGGGTGCGGTTCCGGGGCAGCGACACGGTGTTCTTCGTGGTGTTCGCGCTCCAGGTGGTGCCGATCCAGATGGCGCTGATCCCGCTGCTGCGGCTCTTCTCCGGCGGCGCGCACCTGGGCTCGCTGACCGTCGTCCCCGCGGTGGACTTCAAGGGCACCTACGCGCCGGTCTGGCTCGCGCACACCATGTTCGCGCTGCCCCTGGCGATCTTCCTGCTGCACAACTTCATCGCCCAGCTGCCGCGGGACCTGATGGAGGCGGCGGTGGTGGACGGCGCCTCGCACTTCAAGATCTTCCGGTCGATCGTGCTGCCGCTCTGCACGCCGGCGCTGGCCTCGTTCGCCATCTTCCAGTTCCTCTGGGTCTGGAACGACCTGCTCGTCGCGCTGACCTTCGCCGGGGGAACGCCCGAAGTGGCGCCGATGACCGTCCGGTTGGCCCAGCTCTCCGGGTCCTTCGGCGGCCGCTGGGAGCTGCTCACGGCCGGCGCGTTCCTGTCGATCGTCATCCCCCTGGCGGTCTTCTTCGGCCTCCAGCGGTACTTCGTCCGCGGCCTGCTGGCCGGTTCGGTCAAGGGATAGTCCCGATCGGCACGGGATGTGGCGGTTCCGTGGACACGGTCGGCGCCGAACCGGTACACCGATAGGGGCAGTTGGCCGAGGTGCGTGGGGGGCGGTCATGGCAGGTACAGGCATTCGCGCGGGCGTCGGAAGGCGTGACAGGCTCGGGGGCCTGCTGGCCGCCCTCACCACCGCCGTGGCGGTGGTCGCCGGCCCGGCGGCCGCTCCGGCGGTGGCCGCCACGGTGACCCTGGGCAGTACGGCGGTCGGTCCGTCCACCGACTCCGGAGACTCGAACCACCTCAACGCGTCCCGGTACGTCACCGGCGCGGCCGGCGGTGCGGTCAGCAGCGTCAGCGTCTACGTGGGCGCGGTGGACGCGGCGCCGAACAACCGGTTCCAGGTGGCGGTCTACCGCGACAACGGGGGCAGCCCGGGCGCACTGCTGGCCGGCAGCGCCACGGCGACGCTCACCGCCGACAGCTGGAACACCGTGCCGCTGACGGCGGACCTCACCGCGAACACCGCGTACTGGCTGGCCTACAACAGCAACGGCGGCAGCGCCGCCGTCAACAATCTGCGCTACAGCCCCGGCGGCACCAGCGTGTACGGCAACGGCGGCCGGGCGTTCGGCAGTTGGCCCGCCGACTTCGGCGCGGTGACGTCCAGCGGTCTCAGCTTCTCGATCTACGCGACCTACACCGCGGAGCAGACCCCGCCGCCCCCGCCGCCGGGCGCCGGCCCGGGCGCCGAGGGTCCGATCCTGCTGGTGACCAGCCAGGCCAACCCGTACACCCGCTACCTGGCCGAGATCCTCAAGGCGGAGGGCCTCAACGACTACCGCACGGTGGACATCTCGGCGGTGACCGGCTCGGTGCTGGCCTCCGCCGACGTGGTGCTGCTGGGCGAGATGCCGCTCACCGCGGCGCAGGCCGCGCTGTTCACCACCTGGACCGAGGGCGGCGGCCGGCTGGTGGCGATGCGCCCCGACAAGCAGCTCGCGCCGCTGTTCGGCCTCACCCCCACCGCCGGTACCCGCGCGGACGCCTACCTCAAGGTGGACACCTCCGCGGCCCCCGGCGCCGGGATCACCGGCGACACCATGGGCTACCACGGCGCCGCCGACCTCTACGCGCTCAACGGCGCCACCACCGTCGCCGCCCTGTACGCCGACGCCGCCACCGCGACCGCCAACCCGGCGGTCACGCTGCGGACGGCCGGCAGCGGGCGGGCCGCCGCCTTCAGCTACGACCTGGCCAGGTCGGTGGTGCAGACCCGGCAGGGCAACGCGGCCTGGGCCGGCCAGCAGCGGGACGGCACGGACGGCTACGAGGCCTCCGAGATGTTCTTCGGTACCGGAGGCCGGCCGGACTGGAACGACCTCGACAAGGCGCTGATCCCGATCGCCGACGAGCAGCAGCGGCTGCTGGCCAACCTGATCACCCTGCTCGACTCCGCCCGCAAGCCGCTGCCGCGCTTCTGGTACTTCCCGCGCGACGTCAAGGCCGTGGTGGTGATGACCGGGGACGACCACGGCGTCGGCGGCACGGCGGGCCGCTGGGACGGCTACACGGCGCAGAGCCCGCCCGGCTGCAGCGTCGCCAACTGGGAGTGCGTGCGCGGCTCCTCGTACATCTACACCGACGATCCGCTGACGCCGGCGCAGGCGCAGGCCTACACCGACCAGGGCTTCGAGGTGGGCGTCCACGTCACCACCAACTGCCGTCCCTGGGGCAGCACCTCCGCCCTGCAGGGCTACTACGCCGACCAGTTGTCCAACTGGCGGGCCAAGTACCCCTCGCTGCCGAACCCTTCGAGCAGCCGTACGCACTGCGTGGAGTGGGACGACTGGGCGACGCAGGCGAAGACCAAGCTGGCCAACGGCATCCGGCTCGACACCGACTACTACTTCTACCCCTCCAACTTCACCAAGGACCGCCCCGGTTACTTCAACGGCACCGGTCAGATCATGCGCTTCGCCGACACCGACGGCAGCGTGATCGACGAGTACCAGGCCACCACCCAGCTGACCGACGAGTCCGGCCAGTCCTACCCCGGCACCATCACCACGCTGCTCGACGCCGCCTACGGCGGCCAGGGCTACTACGCGGCGCTGACCGCCAACATCCACACCGACTTCGCGGCCTCCGCAGCCTCGGACGCGATCGTCACCGCCGCGAAGGCGCGCGGCGTCCCGGTGGTCTCCGGGCGGCAGATGCTCACCTGGCTGGACGGGCGCAACGGCTCGGCGTTCACCAAGCTGGCCTGGAACGGCGGCAGCCTGACCTTCGACATCACCGGCGGGACCAACGGGCTGCGGGCGATGCTGCCCGTCTCCGCCGCCTCCGGCACGCTGACCGGCATCTCCTCGGGCGGCCGGAGCGTCCCGTACCGGATCGAGACGGTCAAGGGCGTGGCGTACGCGTTCTTCGACGGGGCGGTCGGCTCCTACACGGCTTCGTACGGCCGGGACACCACCCCGCCCGCCGTCACCGGGACGACCCCGGCCGGCGGTGCCACCGGGGTGGCGGCGGGGACGGCGGTGCGCTTCTCGTTCGGCGAGCCGCTGGACCAGGCGAGCGTGACGGCCTCCGCGGTGACCCTGCGGACCGCCGCCGGTGCCGCCGTGGCCGGCTCGGTGGCGTACGACGGCGCTGCCAACGGCGTGGTCCTCACACCGAGCGCCCCCCTGGCGCTGACCACCGGCTACACCGCGAGCGTCCAGGGGGTGCGGGACACCTCCGGCAACGCGCTGGCGAGCCCGTACGCGATCTCCTTCACCACCGGGGGAGCGCCGCCCAGGACGCTCGGCAACCCGGTCGTGGGCTCGCTGATCGACGACACCGACTCCCACCACCTCAACGGCAGCCGGGTCACCACCGGGGCGTCCCCGGTGCCGCTCACCGCGCTGAGCGTGCACACCGGCCCGGTCAGCGCGGCGCCGAACAACCAGTACCAGCTGGCGGTCTACACCGACGCGGGCGGCTCACCGGGCACCCTGGTCGCGGCGACCGGCAGCGGCACGCTGACCGCCAACGCCTGGAACACCGTGCCGCTGACGGCGGACCTCACCGCGAACACCGCGTACTGGCTGGTCTACAACAGCAACGGGACGGGTGCTTCGGTCAACAACATGAACTACTCCACCGGCCCGACCGGCTCGGGCGCCTACAGCAACGCGGTGGTGCCCTTCGGCACCTGGCCGGCTGAGTTCGGACCGGCGGTGAAGGACACGCTGCGGTACTCGCTCTACGGCTCCTACTGACGGCCCGACCCGCCCGCACCCGCGGCACGGCGCCCCCCGGGGCGCCTCTGTCACAGCCTTGTGACGGAGGCGCCCCGGGGTTTTTTGAACCTGTTCAGAATGGTCTACAGTCGGCGTCAGTCGCGGCGCCCAGGCGCCTGCCGGCGGACTGCCCCGTGGGCTGCTTCCGCACGCCCGCAGACCCTTCGAGGGGGAACTCATGCCCGGTCACTCCACACCCGCCCCGGCCGGCGGGCCGTCCGGATCCGATCCGTACCGCGCTCCCGGCGGCCCGGGGCAGCAGGCGGGCCCCCAGCACGCCGAGTCCGCTCCCGGCCCGGCCGCTCCCGGCCCGTCCTGGCCGGGAGCGGCCGACGGCACGAACCCCTACCGCGCACCGGGCCGCCCCGTCCCGTCGCCCTTCTCGTGGCTGCGCCCCAGCGACCCCGGCCCCAAGGCCCCGGCCACGCCCCGGGTGCTCGCGGCCGCCCTGGTGACCGGCCTGCTGGTCTCCCTGCTGGTGAACCGCGGACTCGGCGTCAACCTGCTGATCTGCGGCGTGGCCGCCGCCGTCGGGGCCGGCCTGGCGGCCCGCTCGGCCGGTCGCCGGGTGCGCGGCTGGACGCTGCTCTGGAGCGCGCTGGCGCTCGCCCTGCTCGCCGTCCCGGCACTCTCCGACGCCGGCTGGCCGACGACGCTGTCGACGCTCTGCGCCCTGGGCCTGGCCTCGCTCGCGCTGCACGGCGGACGCCGCTGGGCGGGCGTGCTGCTCGCGCTGCCCGGCATCCTCTGGCAGCTGGTGCCCGGTCTGGGCTGGGCCGCCGCCGCCGTGCGACGCATCAGCCCGGCCGGCCGGGGCAGGGTCGCCCCGGTGCTGAAGGCGGTCCTGGTGGCCGGGGTGCTGCTGGTCGTCTTCGGCTCGCTGTTCGCCAGTGCCGACGCCGCCATGGCCGACGTCCTGGAGGCGCTCGTCCCGGACCTGGACCTGGGTGAGTTCCCGCTGCGCGCGGTGCTGTTCGTCCTCGGCACGGTCATCGCGCTGGGCTTCGCCCACATCGCGGCGGGCCCGCGCCGCTGGGACCGCACGGTGGTCCGGCCGGGCCGCGAGCGCGGCCGGCTGGAGTGGGCGCTGCCGCTGGTCGCGCTCAACCTGATGTTCGGCGCCTTCGCGCTGATCCAGGCCGTGGTGGTGCTCGGCGGCCGGGACTCGATCGTGCGGAACACCGGGATGAGCCGTTCCGAGTACGCCCGGCAGGGCTTCTGGCAGCTGACCGCCGTCACCGTGCTGACCCTGGTCGTGGTGGGCGTCGCCAAGCGCTGGGCGCCGCGCAGCACCGCGGCGGACCGCCGGCTGGTCCGCGTCCTGCTCGGCGCGCTCTGCCTGCTCACCCTCGTCGTGGTCGCCTCGGCCCTCGGCCGGATGTGGTTCTACGTCGACGCCTCCGGGCTGACCAGGCTCCGGCTCTGGGTGCTGGTGGTCGAGGTCTGGCTGGGCGTCGTCTTCCTGCTGCTGATCACGGCCGGGCTGGTCCGCTCGGCGGCCTGGCTGCCGCGCGCCGTGGTGCTCAGCGGCATGCTGACGGCCGCGGTGTACGGACTGATGGGGCCGGACGCGATCATCGCCGAGCAGAACGTGGCCCGCTTCGAGCGGACCCAGCAGATCGACCTGCGCAACGTCCGGGACCTCTCGCTCGACGCCGTCCCGGCCCTGGACCGGCTGCCGAAGGACTACCGGACCTGCGCGCTGGAGCTGATGCGGACCCAGGCCGAGGAGGCCGTGCCCTGGTACGCGACCAACCTCGCGGCAACCCGCGCGCGGGACATCCTCGCCGAGCGTCCGCCGCTGGACGAGGTGTCGGCGGCGGGCGACGCCTGCGCCCGGGCGGGCCTGTGGGACGGGTACCGGGAGGGCGAGGACGCCGAGCGGCACTGAGCCGGCCCGGTGGGCCGTGCCGCCGTGCGGCGCGGGGGCCGGAGGTGTCCGACGCGCGAGGGCCGGCCGGGAGCGGTGTGCTCCCGGCCGGCCCTCGTGGTGTTCCGCGGTCGGTGCGGCGTCCGGACGGTCCGCCGCCGGCGGCCGCTCCGACCGGTGTCGCGTCGGCGCCGCGTCGCTGCGGTGTCGGGCTCGGTGTCGGGCTCGGTGTCGGGCTCGGTGTCGGGCTCGCGGTGTCGCGTCGGCGTCGCGTCGGTGTCGGTGTCGCGTCAGTGCATCGCGATGCCGGAGGTGTTCGACGCCAGGTCCTCCGCCTTGGCCCTGATCACGGTGACCGCGACCACCAGGGCGAGCCCGGCGAGCACCGCGCCCACGATGAAGCCGTGCGAAATGCCATGAGCGAGTACCTGGTTGGCCGCGTCGGTGCCCTTGGGGAACTCCTTCTTCTCCAGGAACGCCGCCTTCTGCTCCGGCGTGGCCGAGGCCATGAAGCCGGGCAGCTGCACCTTGGCCTCCGCGGTGGCGTAGTGCGCGAACACCGTGGTGAGGATCGACAGGCCCAGCGATCCGCCGATCTGCTGCATCGAGTTGAGCAGGCCGGACGCGGCGCCGGTGTCCTCGCCGGCCACCCCGGCGACCGCGAGCAGCATCACCGGGACGAAGGTCAGGCCCATGCCGAAGCCGAACACCACCGTGGGGCCGAGCACCCCGTCGATGTAACCGCTGTCCGCGTTCATCTGGGTCAGCCAGGTGAGCCCGATGGTGACGAACAGCGCACCCCCGGCCATGAACGGCTTCGGGCCGTACTTGGCCTGGAGGGTGGAGGCGACCTGCGCGGCGATGATGATCGACACGCTGATCGGGAGGAAGGCGAAGCCGGCCTTCAGCGGGCTGTAGCCGAGCGGTCCCTGCACGAAGAGCGTGACGTAGAAGAAGATGCCGAACATGGCCGCGGCCAGGCAGAGCATCATCACCAGGCCACCGGTGCGGTTGCGGTTGGCGAACAGGTGCAGCGGGGTGATCGGCTGCGCGGTGCGGTTCTCGATCACCAGGAACGCGGCCACCAGCAGCACGCCGGCCGCGAAGGAGCCGAGCGTCACCGGGTCCGTCCAGCCGTCCGAGGCGGCCCGGATGAATCCGTAGACCAGGCTGACCAGCCCGAGCGTGGAGGTGAGCGCACCGGGGAGGTCGAAGCGGCCGGCGCGGCGCTCCGACTCCGCGATGTAGCGCGGCGCGGCGACGGCGATCAGGATCGCGATCGGCACGTTGACGAAGAACACCCAGCGCCAGTCGAGGTACTCGGTCAGCACGCCACCGGCCAGCAGGCCGATGGCCGCGCCCGAACCGGCCACCGCCGAGAAGACCCCGAAGGCCTTGTTGCGTTCGGGCCCTTCGTCGAAGTTGGTGGCGATCAGGGCGAACGCGGTCGGCGAACATATCGCGCCGCCGATGCCCTGGAGCGCGCGGGCGGCGAGCAGCATGCCGCCGTCCTGCGCGAAGCCGCCGAGCAGCGAGGCCAGCCCGAACAGCAGCGTGCCGGCGATGAACACCCGGCGACGGCCGAGGATGTCGCCCGCGCGGCCGCCGAGCAGCAGCAAGCCACCGAAGGTCAGCGTGTAGGCGTTGATCACCCACGACAGGTTGGTGGTGGAGAAGTTCAGCGCGTCCCTGATCTGCGGCAGCGCGATGTTCACGATGGTGGCGTCGAGGACGACCATCAGCTGCGTCGCGGCGATGACGGTCAGGGTGATGCCCTTGCGCCTGCCCTGGCTGCCTTGCGGTGGAGAGTTCTTGCTGAGCGTGTCGGAGATAGCCAAGTTAGTGCCCCCTGCTGGCTACTGCTTCGTATGCTGTGGACCGGAGGTCCAGTGCGTTCCCGCGACGTCCCGCGGGCTATGAAGGAACGGGATCGTTCACTAGCCTGGACGATATCCTGGGCGAGATTGTGAACGCAAGCGTTCCCTAAGGTTGGTGACGATGGATCAGTTGGTACGGCGCCAGGCGGCAGAACGGCCGAGCGGCCGGGCGGCCGAGCGGCCCGTCGAGCGGCCGGGCGACCAGGTCGCGGACCGGGCGGGCGAGCAGCTCCCGGGGTCGGCGGAGGGAGCCGTGGAGTGGCCGGCGGAGGGCGGTCCGGCCGTGCCCGTGCCGAGGATCGTCGTCCCGGTGGCCGGGCCGGCGTCGCACTGTCCGATGAAGGTGGCCGCCGAGGTGCTGTCCCGGCCGATGCGGCGCCGGGGCAAGGAGCTGGAACGCGCGATCTTCGAGGCCGTGCTCGACCAGCTCACCTCCGGCGGATTCGCACGGCTGACGATGGAAGGCGTCGCCGGGGCCGCGCGGACCGGGAAGGCCGCGTTGTACCGGCGCTGGGCGTCCAAGGTCGAACTCGTCATCGACGCCCTGGACTCCACTCTGCCACGGCCCTCCGACACCCCCGACCTCGGGTCCGCCCGTGCCGAATTGCTGCTGCTCATCCAGGGTTTCACCGAGGCGATGACCTCCCGGTCGGGCGGTGCCATGCACGCGTTGATGGCCGAGCTGGAGCACGAGCAGGCGGAGCTGTTCAAGGACTTCATCGTCCAGCGGGTGGTCGAGCCGACCAAGGACACGATCCTGGAGATCCTGCGGCGGGGAGCGGAGCGCGGCGACGTCCGGCCCGGCGCGGTCAGCCCGCTGGTCGCCGACGTGGCGCCCGCGATGCTGATGTACCGGGTCAAGGTCTGCGGCCGGCAGCTCGGGCGCGGATTCGCCGTCGAGCTGGTGGACGAGGTCCTGGTGCCGCTGATCCGCCGCTGACGCGGGCTGCCGGGGGCGGGGGCTGCCGGGGGCGGGGGCTGCCGGGGGCGGGGGCGGGGCCGGGTGGTGCGCCTGGCGGCCGGGGGGCCAGGTCACCGGGGGCGGCTGGTGGGGGTGGTTCCGGGCGGCGGGGTCACCGGGGCCGGCCGGTCGGGGTGGTTCCGGGCGGGGCTTACGCTGGAGGTCGCCCCAGCCGAAGGACTCCGCGATGCCCATCGTTCCGCCGACGCACTCCGTCGAGCGCTCGCTGCGCCGGGCCGGCGCCAAGATCGTCGTCGGTCTCGACGAGGTCGGGCGCGGCGCCTGGGCCGGACCGGTCACCGTGGGTGCCGCCGTCACCGGGCTGCGCAAGCCCCCGGAGGGCCTGACCGACTCCAAGCTGCTGACCGAGCTGCGCCGCGAGGCGCTGGCCCCCGTCCTCGCCGACTGGGTCACCGCGTACGCGCTCGGTCACGCCTCCGCGCTGGAGTGCGACGAGCTGGGGATGACCGCGGCGCTGCGGCTGGCCGCTGTGCGCGCCCTGGAGGCGCTGCCGGTCGAACCGGACGCGGTGATACTCGACGGCAAGCACGACTACCTGGGCGGCCCGTGGCGGGTACGCACGGTCATCAAGGGCGATCAGTCCTGCATCTGCGTGTCGGCGGCCTCGGTGCTCGCCAAGGTCCACCGCGACGGCCTGATGGCCGAACTCGGCGAGACCTGCCCCGAGTACGGTTTCGCCGACAACGCCGGCTACCCCTCCCCGGTGCACCGCACCGCGCTGGAGGAGTTCGGCCCGACCGAACAGCACCGGCTCTCCTGGGCCTACCTGGACGGGCTGCCCCGATGGCGCCACCTGAAGCGGACCAGGGCCGTCGTCGGTGTCGGCGCACCGGGCTCGGCGGGTCCCGCGGACGAGCAGTTGACGCTCGGTTTCTGACGTTTCGTCGTCCCTTGACCCGGGTGGGGGCGGAAGGCTTCCGTGCCCAATGGGTGGGGCGCCCGTGCGCGCCCGACCGGCATTTGATAGATATCCGGGTATGCCTGTCTTCCCCGAGGAGCCGGAGATTCACGAGAGCCTCCCGGGCCCCGGCGTTCCCTTCCCCCGCGAGTCGGACGCACAAGCCCCCCGTACGCCTGCCTCCGGCAGCGCGACTCCTGCCGCACCGTCGACCGTCACCGCAGTCCCGGCCCCGGTGCCGGGCCAACGGCCCGCACCCGCGCGCCCGGCGCCGCCGGGTGCCGGGCGCCCGGGGCCGCAGCCCCGGCCGGGTGGGATCCCCAAGCCCGGTCCGCGCCGTCCGGCGCCCGCGGCACCGCAGGTCGCGGTCCAACTCCTGTCCGCCACCGCCGCGCAGGCGCTGGAGCGCGCCGACGAGGCGGTCGACCGGCTGCTGGACTCCGGCCGCGACCCGGGCGGCGTCCTGGTGCTGACGGTCGGCGAACCGCACCCCTGGCAGCGGCACGAACTCTCCTTCGGCGAGGAGCGCTACTGGGCGCAACTCGCCGAGGGGGGCGACGTGTTCTACGCGGACGCCGCGCTGACCCGGCCGGCCCGCCGTGCCGTGGTCGTGCTGGTGGTCAACGGCGGCAGCGCCGACCGTGCCGCCAAGGCGTTCACCGAGGCGCGCGGCCGGGCGGCCGAGCTCCTGGTGGTCTGCGGTGACGCCGGCCCCGCCGCCGAGGCCGCCGGTGCACCGGCCGGCCGCCCCGTGTCCGCCTGACACCCGTCGACCCTTGGGCCCGGCACCACCAGGTGCCGGGCCCGACCCATGCCGTTCCGACCCGTGCCGCCACCTGTGGGCGTGCCTGCGGCGCCCGGGCCCCGAAGCACGGGTGGGCGGCGGCCCGTTGCCCGAGGGCGCGGCCTCAGTAGGTGCCGGTGCGCCGGCCGGGCTCGATCGCGGTGACCCGGGCGCCGGTCCACGGGCGCTCGGACTGGCGCAGGGGGCGCTGCCCCCGAGCGCTCTCCAGTGCGGGGCGGGGCGGCAGCTCGGTCACGGTGTGGACCGGCCCGTCCGCCCACGAGCCCGAGTGCGGATTGCGTCCGCTCCGGCCGTCGGCGAGGATCTGCCAGCCCGCCGGGGTCAGCGTGAGGTACGAACCGCAGCGCAGCCCGTGCAGGGCTGCCGCGTCCTGCAGGGCCCACATCCAGGCGCCGTCCTGGGCCGTCCAGCCTGCCGAGCCCTCCCGGCAGCGCAGCAGCACGGCCGTTCTGGCCGGAGTGGTCCGGCGCAGGTCGTGCGGGGTGACCTGCCGCAGGTGCGCCAGGAGGGCGTTGCGGTGCTCCCAGCCGTCGGTGTGGCGCGGCCGGGGAACGAAGGACGCCGAGGCGGTCAACCGGTGCGAGGCGTCCAGCACGGTGACCACGACCGTGCCGGGCTGAGGCAGGTGGCGCCGGTGCAGTTCCAGGACGAACTCGCGCGGGTCGCGCAGCGACGGGATCCCCGAGGCAGCCCATGTCTCCAGGTCGCACACCCGTCTGGGCTCCGAACCCCGGGCGAGGGGATACTGACCTCGGCCGATACCGTTGATCACGATCCTCCTTCCCGACCCACGGACGCGCGGGTACGTGTGTACGCCGAAGCCCTGGTCCAGCGGACCGGGTTCCGGGTACGGTCCAATTCTCAGGGCAGCGGGGGTGGAGCGGCAATGATGAAATGATGAACGCCGCCCGAAAGCCAACGTTCTGCCGGATATATTCCCCCTCGGTGTGACCGTCACCCACGGCTCGCGAGGCCGTGATCCGGAGCACCCGAAGGCCGGCGCGGAGTGCTTTTCGCATGGTCGTCCCTCCCTTTGCCCGGTCGGTGCCGCCGGTTCCCGCAGATCGTCCGCACTGCGCCCGCATTACTCCCTTCAGGTGTAGGTCAGTGCCGGAACCCCCAGGCTCCGTCACCGTCTTCCCGCCGATCACGAGCGCAGTCCCACCTCCCTCCGCTCGTTCCGGCCCGCGTCGCACCTCCCGGTTGGCCCCGGCTCCCCGCTCGCCGGAGCCCCGCGCCCCCCGGCTCAGCCCTGCACGGCCAGGACCAGCGGCAGGACGGCGCTCGCCCCGGCCTTGCGCAGCAGCCGGGCGGCGACGGTGACCGTCCACCCGGAGTCGACCAGGTCGTCGACCAGCAGCACCGGCCCGCCCGCCGCGGCCGCCGCCGCCTCCACCTCCGGCGGCAGCGCGAGCGCTCCGGCCAGTGCGTGCAGGCGCTGGGCACTGTTGCTGCGCCCGCCCTGCGGCGACCGTCCGGCCGCGTACTCGATGTGCCCGAGCAGGGGCAGCCGGCCGATCTCGGCGATCCGGGCCCCGAGGCTTCCGACCAGCTGCGGTCGGCGCGACGAGGCCATGGTCACCACGCCGACCGGCCGGTCGAGCCGGACCCCCTCGGTCGTCGCGGGCCCGGCCCAGCCGCCGGGGCCGCGCGCCCAGTCGCTCAGCACCGCCACCAGGGCGTCCACCGCCTCCCCGGGCACCGGAACGTCGGGCGCCTGGTCGGCCAGCAGCGTCCGCAGCCGGTTGCCCCAGCCGATGTCGGAGAGCCGGCCCAGCGCCCGGCCGGTCTCGGCCTGCTCGCCCGCCGGGATGCGGCCCTTGAGCGGCACGCCCAGCGCGTCCATCCCGGTCGGCCAGAGCCGGCGAGGCTCGAAGCTGACGCCGGGCCGGCCGAGCGCGGCCCGCGCCGCGGCCAGCGCCGCGGCGGAGACCTCCGGGGTGTGCAGCGGTCCGGCGCAGTTGTCGCAGCGGCCGCACGGCTCGGCCTGCTCGTCGTCCAGCTGCCGCCGCAGGAACTCCATCCGGCAACCGGTCGACGCCGCGTACTCGCGCATCGCCGCCTGCTCCGCCTCGCGCGAGGCGGCGACCTTGGCGTACCGGGCGGTGTCGTACGCCCAGCTCTGCCCGGTGGCCGTCCAGCCGCCCTTGACCCGGCGCACCGCGCCGTCCACGTCGAGCACCTTGAGCATGGTCTCCAGCCGGGCGCGGCGCAGGTCCACCCGGGGCTCCAGGGCGGCGGTGGAGAGCGGTCGGCCGGCCTCGGCGAGGGCGTCGATGGTGCGGCGGACCTGCTCCTCGGGCGGGAAGGCCAGGGAGGCGAAGTAGCGCCAGATCGCCTCGTCCTCGCGCCCGGGCAGCAGCAGCACCTCGGCCCGGCCGACGCCACGGCCGGCCCGGCCGACCTGCTGGTAGTAGGCGATCGGCGAACTGGGCGAGCCCAGGTGCACCACGAATCCGAGGTCGGGCTTGTCGAAGCCCATGCCGAGCGCCGAGGTGGCGACCAGCGCCTTGACCCGGTTGGCCAGCAGGTCCGCCTCGGCGGTGCGGCGCTCGGCGTCCTCGGTGCGGCCGGAGTACGACGCCACCGGGAAGCCCCGCTCGCGCAGGAAGGCCGTCACCTCGTCGGTGGCGGCGACCGTGAGGGTGTAGATGATGCCGGAGCCGGGCAGCCGGTCGAGGTGGTCGGCCAGCCAGGCCAGCCGGTGCGCCGGGTCGGGCAGGGCGAGCACCCCCAGGGTGAGGCTCTTGCGGTCCAGCGGGCCGCGCAGCACCAGGGCGTGCTCGTCGGTGGTGCCGGTGCCGAGCTGCTCGGCGACGTCGGCGGTGACGCGGGCGTTGGCCGTGGCGGTGGTGGCCAGCACCGGGACGCCCGGCGAGAGGTCGGCGAGCATGGTGCGCAGCCGGCGGTAGTCGGGGCGGAAGTCGTGGCCCCAGTCGGAGATGCAGTGCGCCTCGTCCACCACCAGCAGGCCGGTGGAGGCGGCGAGCTTGGGGAGCACCTGGTCCCGGAAGTCGGGGTTGTTCAGCCGCTCGGGGCTGACCAGCAGGATGTCCACCGCGCCCGCCGCGACCTCGGCCTGGACGGCGTCCCACTCGTCGGTGTTGGCCGAGTTGATGGTGCGGGCGTTGATGCCGGCCCGGGCGGCCGACTCGACCTGGTTGCGCATCAGGGCGAGCAGGGGGGAGACGATCACCGTCGGACCGGCGCCGCGGGCCCGCAGCAGGGCGGTGGCGATGAAGTAGACGGCGGACTTGCCCCAGCCGGTGCGCTGCACCACGAGGGCCCGGCGGTGGTCGACGACCAGGGCCTCGATGGCCGTCCACTGGTCCTCGCGGAGGGTGGCGGCGGGCCCGGCGAGTTCGCGCAGGACGGCCTCGGCCCGCGCCCGGACCTCGGCGCGGTCGGCGGCGGTCGCGCTGCCGGTGCCGGCCGTGGCGGTGGCGTCGGTGGCGGTGGTGTGGTTCTGCGGCTGCTGCATGCCGTCCATGTAACCCCGAGCTGCCGACAATGGGCGAACGGCGCTGCTCACGGCTGGGTGGCCGGTGGGTGCAATTCATCGGCTCTTCCGCTGAACGGGTGTCGAATGTCCCCCGGGAGAGTGGCTCCGAATGCCCCGAACGAAGGACGTTTTATCCACAGGCGGGCTTTATCCACAGGGAAAAGGAAAATCCGGGGGCGGCTCGTGGATTGCGGCAGTCTTCCGGTCATGAACAACGAACGCGTCGCACTCCCCTTCCACCCGGCCTCCGGCGGGCGTCCGGTCACCATGCGCGGCCCGGCCGACATGGCCGAGCTGCTGCCCTACCTGCTGGGCTTCTTCCCCGACGACAGCATCGTCGCCGTCGGCCTCCAGGGGCCGGACCTCCACCAGGGCGGGGTGATCCGGCTGGACATCCCCGAGGCGCCGCAGCAGTGGTCGGCGGCCGCCGACGAGACGGCCTCGCTGCTCGTCGGCCTCTCCGAGCGCCGGGACCGCCGACCGGTCCAGGTCCTCCTCTACCTCTGTCAGGACCCCGACCGGGAGCACGGTCCGCCGGTCCTCGACCGGCTCGAACCGCTCGCGGAGGAGCTGCGGGCGGCCTTCGAGGCCAGGGGAGTGCGGGTGAAGGAGTCACTCTGCGTGTCCGCCGGCCGCTGGTGGTCCTTCCTCTGCCGTCGGGAGGGGTGCTGCGATCCGGCCGGTCACCCGGTCCGGCGCAGCCCCGCCCCCGGGCCGGTGGCCGCGGCGGCCACGTTCGCGGGACTCGCGCCGCGGGGCAGCCGCAAGGCGATCGTGGCGGCGGTGGGCCCGATCGGTCCGCCCGAGGCGGAGGGCCAGCGCCTGGCACTGGCCCGGGTACTGGACAGCCGGGCGCCGTCGCCCTCCCGGGAGCAGGGCGGCGCGCTGCTCGACCAGGCGGTGGCCGAGTTCATGGCCGGCGCGCGCGTACTCGACGACCACCGGACGGCCCGGCTGCTCGTCGCCCTCCAGGACCGGCGCACCCGGGACCGGGCCGCCGAGTACATCCGGCCCGAGGAGCTCGCGCCCACCCAGCGGCTCTGGCGCTTCCTCGCCAGGCGGTGCGTGCCGCCCTACACCGGTTACGCCCCGCCGCCGCTCACTCTGCTGGCCTGGGCCTCCTGGGTCGCGGGGGACACCGCGACGGCCCGCGTGGTGCTCGCCCACACGCTCCGGCTCGCCCCCACCTACCTGCTGGCCCAGCTGCTCTACGAGTCGTTGAACGGCGGGCTCTCGCCCGAGGAGCTGTTGGCGAGCGTGGCGGCCGAGCGCAGCCGCCGCTCCGCCGGGGAGCGGGGAGCGCCGGCGGGCGGCCCGGGCCGCCCTGCCCCTGAGCGGGGCCCGGACCCCGAGCGGTCGCCGGAGGAGCCGTCGCCCTCGGCCCCGGCGAAGCCTCGCCGTCGGCGCGCCCGCAAGGGGGAGGCCGAGGCGGAGCCGCCGGGTGAGTCGGGTGCCGCGAGCCCGGGGGGCGGTGCCCGGCGAGGCAGGTGCGCCAGGTGTCGCCGGTACGCCGGGGCGGCGCCCCGACCGTCCGGCCAGGGGTACGGCGAAGGCCCGCGAGGGCGGTCGGCCCGACGAGGGCCCGAGTGCAGGACCGCCGGTTCGGGCGTCTGACCGCGCGGCGCGACGGCCGTCCTCCCGGGCACCGGCCTGCGACTTGGCGTACGCCGTGCCGAAGACCTTGTCGATGCCCATGACCTCGCCGGTGGAGCGCATCTCCGGGCCGAGCACGGTGT
>NZ_JBEPAA010000057.1:0-51865 GCF_040298365.1 Kitasatospora sp. NPDC001603 | reverse complement strand
CCCTCCCTGCACTACCCTCTTACCCAACCCCACGCTCTTCCTATCTGGCCGAACCTGCCGACGCGCGCCCCCCGGCACCCCGATCCCCCGGGTGCCGGGGGCCGCGCGTCGTCACCTGCCGTCGGTGGGAGCAGGCCCGCACGATCAGCCGGCAGCCGGCTCCGGGTCGCGGCGGCGGGTGGAGACCAGCCCGAGCGCACCGCCGAGGAAGAGCAGGGCCCCGGTGGTGGTGAGCAGGATGTCGGTGCCGTCCGCACCGGTGGAGGCGAGCGAGCCGCCGCCCGGCGCGGCGGGCGCGGGGGCACCGCCGGCGGTCTGGGTCGGCGGGGGCGACCCCTCGGTGGCCGCGGTGGCCGGGCCGGACGCACTGGTGGCCGTACCCGTCGGGGTCACGGGCGGCTTCGAGGTGGTGGTGGTCGCACCCGGGGTGGTGGGGGCGGTCGAGGCCGGCGTCGTGGGTGCGCCCGTCGGGGCCGGTGTGACCGGGGCCGGACTCGGCGGGACGCAGGCCGTACGGGCGGGCGTCGGGGTGCCGTCGGACGGGCGGGCGGACGGCGAGGCCGACGGGCCGTCCGCCGGCGGGACCGCGTCGGCCGGGCGGGCGACGGTCGGGGTCGGCAGCGGCCAGGTGGTCCGGCCGGGGCCCGGGGGCAGCGTGGTGACGACCGACGGGCTCGGGCAGGGGCCGTCCCCGCCGGGCACCGAGTCCACGTGGTAGCCGGCCACGATCCGGGTGAAGTCGTACGCGGTCTGCTGGACGCCGCTGCACGTCGCGGTGGTGAAGGTGCCGCTCGCGCACGGGCGGTCGCGGTTGACCGCCCAGAAGCCGAACCGGGCCAGGTGGTGGGTGGCCGCGAAGTCGCGGACGGAGCGGAAGTCGGCCGGGGTGAGCTGCTCGCCCTGCTGGTCGGTGCGGCCGTTCATGGAGGAGAGGCCGGAGTGGCGCCAGGCCTTGTCGTCGTCCCAGCCGTAGGCGGCGGCGACGGCCCGCTGGAGGCCGCTGACGGCGGTGACGGTCGCGGCGGCCATGGTGCCGTCATGGCTCGTGAAGTCGAACGGCATGGCCGTCCAACCGTCCACCACCAGAGCGGCCTTGGCGGCGGTCCCGATCAGGTCGGCGCCGTCGGCGTCCGGGCCGGTCGGGTCGACCGGGAAGCTGACGTAGACGAGCAGTCCGGGGTTCTTGGCCTTCAGCGTCTTCAGCGCGTCGACCACCCGCTGCCGCACGGCGGGGGTGCTCAGCTCGGTCGACTCCAGGTCGATGTCCACGGCCTGGAGGCCGTACGCGTCGACCACCTTCTGGTAGGCGGCGGCCAGTTCGCCGGCGGTGGCGCAGCGTTCGCCGAGCTTGGCACCGTCCCAGCCGCCGAAGGAGGCGAGGATCTCGCCGCCGGCGGCCCGGATCCGCTTGATCACCTTCTCGTCGGCGCCGCCCGTGAGGGCGCGGCTGCCGTCCCACTTCGGGTCGCAGCCACCGCCGGAGAGGACGAAGGAGAGGGCGAACTGCCGCAGCCCGGTGGCCTTCATGACGGCGACCGGGTCGGGGGCGTCGCCCCAACCGAGGTACTCGGAAACGGCGTTGAGGCCGACCGGGTCCGGGGCCTCGGCGGCGGGAGCCTGGTGCTGCATGAGGATGAGCGCGGCGCCGGCGACGAGGGCGGTGGAGGCCGCCGCCATCCGTCGTCGTCGGGTGAGCCGGTGTTTGGGCATCGGGACTCTCCTGGGCTGGGAGCGGACGGGCGGGCCGGCCCGGCGTCCGCCACGCGGCGCGCCCCGGCGGTAGCCCTCCCACAAGGGCACCGCCGGGGCGCCAGGGACCCGGATCCCGCCGGGGCGCGGGAGCCGGGAGTTCCATGGCCGGAGCCGGACGCTGAACCTGGGCCGGTGGGCCCGGGACACGCCGCGCGCCGTACACGGGGCGCGGCTCTCAGCAGTAGCTACGGACGGGCCACGCCTCCCGGTTCACGCTCTCCATACCGGATTGACCGTCAGAGACGCTGCACCGAGCCGGAGTTGACACCCACCGGAGGGCGGGTGAACCGGCGCCCGCACGGGGGGACGAGCGCCGGTGGCGATACCGCCACCCTGGAGAACGGCCCGGACCCCCGGAGTGGTTCACCGCCGCGGAGAACTTCCTGAGCGCCGAGCCCTGATCCCTGAGCCCTGGGCCCGGGCCTGGGGCCCGACCCGTGAGCACGTCCACGTACTGGACGGCGCCCGACGGCCGGTTCCGCACCCTCACCCCCGCCGCCGAGGTGCGCCCCCCGGCCCCGACGACCAGAGTGAGGTGGTGAGCATCCTGGTACTCCTCGAACCCGAACTCGTCCGCACCTCGACGGCGAGCGGCGGCACCGACTACGTCGAGGTCGTGCGCGCCGTCCACGCGGCCCGGGCCGCCCCGGCGCCGACCGGGCGGCCCGAGGAACTGACCCTCTGCGGCATGGGAACCGACCGGATGCGCCGCGACCCGTACCGGGCGCCCGGCCCCGACGCGCCGTGGTACCCGCCGAAGTGGAGCGGCCAGGTGTGCCCGTACTGCGACCGCGTGGTCCGCACCTGAGTGCGGACCGGGGCGGCTACCCCGCGGCGACCATGCCGCGGGCTTCGAGGATCGGGCGCAGCGCGCGGACCGCGTAGAAGCTGCGGGACTTGACGGTGCCGACCGGGACGCCGAGGACGGCGGCGGCCTCGGCCATCGAGCGGCCGTGCATGTGCAGCTCGACCAGGACGTCGCGGTGGTGCGGCTGCAGCTCGGCGAGCGCGATCGCCATGTCCTGGGCGGCGAGCACCTCGTCGTAGGGGTCGTGGGTGCCGGCGTGCTCCTCGGGAGCGTCGTCGGCGACCTCCTGGGCGCGGGCGGCCTGCATCCGGAAGTGGTCGATGGCGATCCGGCGGGCCACCGTGAACAGCCACGGACGGCTGTACTCGGGGCCCCGGCGGATGGCGGCCGGGTTCTGCCAGGCGCGCAGCAGGGTCTCCTGCACGATGTCCTCGGCCTTGCCCCGGTCGCCGCTGGTGACGCGCAGCATCGCGCGCAGCAGGTAGCCGCCGTGCAGGCGGTACAGCTCGGCCAGGGTCTGCTGGTCGAGGGTGGGCCGGTCCGCACGGCTGACGGGAGCGTCCGGGGCGCCCCCGGCCTTCCCGGCCTCCCCGGCTGCCCGATGGGTGTCCTCGGCGTGAACGGTAGCGTCGATGGCCACGGCGGTTGAGTCCCTCGCAACGGTTGGTCGATATGTCGGGACGAGCCGGTGCGGCTGTCCCTCCCCCCTTGCTGGGACACATTTCCAGCCACGGCCAAGACCGGACCAACGCTGCGCCAACGAACCTCACGCCAGGGCGTTGGCGGCGGGAGGGGCGTCCGCCGCTCCCCGTACCGCGACCGCCGGGCGGCCGATGTCACGCCCCGTCGACGGAAGCACCCGGCCGGGCCCGCGGCCGCTTCCACTCCCTACCCACGGCCGGACCCGGCCGCGCGGTTCACCGGCCACACGGTTCACCGGTGGCCGATCACCGCCGGGCGGTGGGCGCCCCGGGCCGACCGGGCCGCCGCCCCGCGCCGACCGGCACGGCCGGGGCGGAGCGGCACCGCGTCAGCCGGTGCGCCGGTGGTTCCCGCGGGCGCCCTCGGCGGTGAGGTCGGTCAGTGCCGTGGTCAGCAGCTCGCGGGCCTCGTCCGCACGGTCCAGCTCGATCAGGGCGGTGCCCAGCTCGGTGAGGGTCTGGGTCATGCTGTCGGGCTGCCCGGCCCCCTCGAAGTGGCCCAGGGCCTGGCGGTAGGCGGCCTCCGCCTCGGACCACTCCAGCAGTGCGGAGTGGTCGAGGCCGACCTCGTGGGCGGCGAACCCGGCCAACAGGTGGACGATGTGCGGAGAGGAGCCGTCCAGCCACCCGAGGATCTCGGCGAGGAGCAGCCGGTGGCTCTCCAGCGCCTCCCGGGGCCGGCCGGACTCCCGCAGGCAGGAGCCGACGCAGCGCAGCGCCACGATCCGCCCCACCTCGGCGGACCGGCCCTCCAGCGAGGTGAACACCTCGGCGGCCTGGCGGTAGGAGTCCATCGCCTCCTCCGGCCGGTGCAGCCGGCGCAGGGCGGTGGCGCAGTAGGCGAGGGCCCAGGCCTCCTGCTGGGCGTCGCCGATCCGGCGGGCCAGGTCCAGGGCCTCCGAGGCGACCGCGAGCCCCGACCGGTAGCGGTGCAGGCAGGTGATGTGGGACCAGGCCAGGTAGTTCAGGTGGACGGCCTCGGCGAGCCGGTCGCCGACGGCGCGGGCGGAGTCCGCCGAGAGCCGGAAGACCTCGGCCCAGACGTCCCAGTGCAGCAGGCTGTCGGAGAACCAGTGCATGGCCTCGGCGGTGTCCACCACCTGCCGGTGCCGGCCGGTGGCGTTCGCGTGCTGCAGGGCGGCCAGCCACTCGGGGTGCTCCTCCTCCAGCCAGCGCCGGGCGTCGGCGAGGGTGACCGGGGCGGTGGCCGGATCCGGGTCGGCCGATTCGGCGCCGGCGTGCTCGGCGCCCTCCACGTCGAACCGCAGACCGGCGGCGGCGGCCCGGCGCAGCAACCGGTCGCCGGCCTGCTCGCGGGCGGCCTCCAGGGCCTGCGGGCCGTCGTCGGCGGCGAGCCGCTCGCCCGCGTAGAGGCGGACCAGGTCGTGCAGGCGGTAGCGCTCGGGGGTCGCGGCGGGCTGCAGCAGTCCGGCGTCGGCGAGTTCCTCCAGCCGGCGGTCGGTCTGCTGGACGGGAAGGCCCGCGTAGGCGGCGACGGTGGCGGCGGTGAAGTCCTTTCCCGCGGACAGCGAGCAGCGGCGCAGGACCAGCGCGGTGGCGGCGGGGAGCTTGCGGTAGGAGAGCGCGAAGGCCGCGCGCACCCGCAGGTCACCGGCCTCCAGCACGTCCAACCGGTACTCCTCGGCGGCGAGTTGGCGGACCAGGTGGCTGACGGGCTGCTGCGGGCGGGCCACCAGCCGCTGTCCGGCGATCCGCAGGGCGAGCGGCAGGTGGCCGCAGAGCCGGGCGAGTTCGGCGGCGGCGTCGGGTTCGGCCGCGAGCCGCTCGGGGCCGGCGATCCGGGCCAGCAGGGCGGCCGACTCGCCGGGGGCGAGGACGTCCAGCGGCAGGCGGTGCACCGACTCCAGGCCGGGCAGCACGTGCCGGCTGGTGATGATCGTCAGGGCCGGGCCGGAGCCCGGCAGGAGCAGGCGGACCTGTGCCTCGTCGGCGGCGTTGTCCAGGATCAGGACGAGGCGCCGCTCCCGGACCAGGGTGCGGAACAGGCTGGCGCGCTCCTCGGTGTCGGCGGGCACCGAGCGGTCGGCGACGCC
The DNA here is from genome assembly GCF_040298365.1 of Kitasatospora sp. NPDC001603. Classification (NCBI taxonomy): domain Bacteria; kingdom Bacillati; phylum Actinomycetota; class Actinomycetes; order Kitasatosporales; family Streptomycetaceae; genus Kitasatospora; species Kitasatospora sp. NPDC001603. The sequence continues at coordinate 46,550 of NZ_JBEPAA010000057.1, read as the reverse complement.
GAGGGCGCGGAGGATCTGGCCGAGGGCGTCGCGCGGTGCGAGCGGCGTCGGAGCCATCCCCCGCAGGTCGAGGGAGAGCTGGCCGTCGGGGAACTGCGGGGCCAGGGTGTGGGCGGCGTGCAGGGCGAAGGCGGTCTTGCCCAGGCCGGGCTGACCGTAGGCGAGCACGATCCGGGGGTGTGCCGGATCGGCGTCCCGGACCAGCCGGTGCAGCCGGGCCAGGGCGTCCTCCCGGGCGGTGAAGTCGGCGATGTCCCGGGGCAGCGCGAGCGCGGAGAACACCGCCTCGGCCGGGCTGTCGCTCCCGGCATCGGCAGCGGGCACGGCCGCGTTCGCGGGCACGGTCGCGGGGGCGGGCACGGTCGCGGGCGCGGGGGCGTCCACGGCGGCGGGCTCCCCGGGGGTGGCGGGCGCGGGTGTGGCGGTCGCGGGCGCGGCGGCCCCGGGGGCCGGGCGCGGGGCCCGCGCGCGCGTGGGGGTGCGCCGGGGACGCCCGTCGCGGGCGGCCCGGTCGAGCGCGGCGGTCCGGTCCGGGTCGAGGCGCAGCGCGACGGCCAGGGCCTGCACGGTGCGCTGCTGCGGTCCCCGGGTGCGGCCGCGCTCCATGTCGCCGAGCGCGCGCAGACTGATCCCGGCCGCCCGGGCCAGCTCGGCCTGCGTCAGACCGGCCAGCACCCGGAAGCGTGCCAGCAACAGGCAGAACTCCTCCGCCGCGGCGGAACTGCCTGTCGCTATGCCCTGCGGGCTGCCTGCGGGGTTGCCTGTCGCACCCATCGCCACCCCTGTCACTCACGGTGTCGGCCTCTTCACCGAACACGTCAGGTCAGACAGTATGCACTGGTCAAAGTCGTGATCTTGCACCGGATCGGCCCACGCCCGGCCGCCCGGTGGCGCCCCGGCCGGAGCCGGGCCGCCGGTCCGCCCGCTCGGGAACGGGATGGGCGGAACACGATGCGCCGTCACCTGCGGGGCGGTGGCTCCGCCGCTACTTCCGCCTGTGGTTCTGCCCATCCCCGCACACGAGGTACCCAGAACCGCCCGCCGTCCGCACGGGCGGGCACGCGGCGGTCAGCGGTGGCGGCTCCCGGCCGCACGGCCCGACGCGCGCAGGAGCGTGACCACCGGCGCAGGCCGGCAGGCCTCATGCGACCGAGACGGGGCCGCCCGCACACGAGGCCCCCGACACGGCCCTCGGCGGCGGCTCCCCGGCTGCACGGCCCGGCCCACCCGGGACCACGGCCGCCGGCGCAGGCCGGCAGGCCTCATGCGACCGAGACCACCACCTGAATCCGCCCGAGACGGACCCGCCGTCAGCGGGCAGCGGTGGCGGCGGCCCGACGCTCCTCCGCCGCGGCCTCGGCCGTGCGACCCAGCGCCCGCAGGACCGTGGCCATCAGCGTGTGCGAGCGGGCCTCGACCCCCGGATCGGTCTGGGTGCGGCCGAGCACGAGGGCCAGCCGGGCCGTGGTCAGGGCGTCGCCGTGGCGGCCGAGCGCGTGGAGGGCCTCGGCCCGGGTGTGAGTGGCCCGGACGGTCTCGGCCGCGTCCGGGTGGGCGGCGAGGATGCGCACGGCCTCGTCCGCGTGGGCGAGAGCCGCTTCGAGGGCGCCGCCGGCCACCTGGGCTCCGGCCAGGTCGTCGAGCGCCCGGGCGAGCAGCCGGTCGTCGGCCAGCGAGCGGGCGCGGGCCACGATGTCCGCCATCAGCGGCACGGCGCGGTCCGGCCTCCCGGCGCCGGCCAGGCCGGCCGCGATCCGGACCCGGCAGTGGTGGCGTTCGACCGGGTCGCCGACCCGGTCGGCGGAGGTGAGCGCCCGGTCCAGGTGGTCGAGGGCGGCCCTGACGTCCCGCCGGTCGACCAGGACCGCGGCGAGGTCGGTGGTCAGCCGGGCCACGGCGGCCGGATCGGCGCAGGCGCGGGCGGCCCGCAGACCGGACTCGACGGTGGTCCACCACCCGGCGCGGCGGTGCCCGGACCCGGCGTAGAGGGCGCCGGCCCGGTGGGCGAGCCGCCAGGCCTCGGCGAACCGGCCGTGCCGTTCGGCGCGCAGCACCAGGCCGCGGACGGCGGGCTCCTCGCGGTCGAACCAGTCGGCGGCCCGGCGGGCGCTCGGCGGCAGGGGGCGGTCCCCGGCGGACGGGCCCACGACCGACGGAGCGACAGCGGACGGGCCGACGGCGGACGGCGGACCGTCGCCCGGCCGGCCGACCCAGGCGGCGGTGGCGTTCAGGTAGTGCTCGATCAGCCGGTCCAGGGCCGCCGCGCGCTGGTCGGCCGGGAGTTCGGCGGCCAGCCGGGCGCTGTGCCGGCGGACCAGCTCGCGCCGGGCGAACAGGCCGGGCGCGCCCTCCTCCACCAGGTGGACGGCGTCGAGCTGAACCAGCAGGCCGCGGGCCGCGGCCGGCGGCACCTCGGCGAGGGCGGCGGCGGCGAGCGGCTCGATGACCGCGCCGGGATGCAGGCCGAGCAGGGCGAACAGGCGCGCCGCGGCCGGCGCCAGGGTGCGGCAGGTCAGGTCGAGGGCCGCGCCGAAGCCGGGCGGACCGAGGTCGGCGCGGGCCGGGTCGGCGAGCCCCGACGGCTCCTCGGCGAACTCCGCCACCAGGTCCTCCAGGGCCCAGTCCGGGCGGGCGCCCAGCCGCGCCGCGGCGAGGCGCAGGGCGAGCGGCAGGTGGTCGCACCGTTCGGCGAGTTCGGCGGCGGCGAGCGGCTCGGCGGTCACCCGGGCCGGGTCCAGCGCCCGGGCCAGCAGCTCCTGGGACTCGGCCGGGGTCAGGGCGTCGAGCGGGAACGGGGTGGCGCCCTCGTGCACCAGCAGGTCCCGCAGCCGGCTGCGGCTGGTGATGACGGTGACGGGTCCGACCCAGGCCCGGCCGGTCCCGGGTCCGGCCTCGGGCGGCGGATCGGGCAGCAGCGGGGCGAGTTGCTCGTAGGAGCGCGCGTTGTCCAGCACGATCAGCAGCCGGCGGCCCGTCACCAGCTCGCGGAAGCGGCGGGCGCGGCCGTCGAGCGAGGCGGGCAGCGCGCTCCCGGTGACGCCCAGGGCGGTCAGGAAACCGGCCAGCACCTCGGCCGGGTCGCGGGGGCCGCTCTCGTCGAAGCCGCGCAGATCGGCGTGGAGCCGGCCGTCGGGAAAGCGGTCGGCGGCCCCGTGGGCCCAGCGCTGGACCAGGCTGCTCTTCCCGACCCCGGCCGGTCCGGTGACCAGGACGGGGCCGGCCTCCCGGCCTGCGGCGACGGCCGCGTCCAGGCGGTCGAGCTCGGCCGCCCGGCCGACGAACCGCCGGTTGGCGCGGGGCAGTTGTGAGGGCACGAGGTGCGGCGGGCGGGCCGTGGCGACGGGCGGCCGGGGCTCGGCGCGGGGCGTGGCGAGGACGGCCGGACGGCCCGCGACGCGCTCGCCGGCCAGCCGCAGTTCGGGCCCCGGCGCCGTCGGCAGCTGCGCCGTGACCCGCTCGTACCAGGCCCGCGCCTCGGCCCGGCGCCCGGCCTGGTCCAGGCAGTCGATCAGCCGGACGGCCAGCCGCTGGTGGGTGGGGTGGGCCGCGGCGGTCTCGACCAGCTCGGCGACCAGTTCGGCGCCGCGGTCCAGCCGGCAGAGCCCCTCGGCCAGCCGGTCCAGGGCGCGCAGCCGCAGGTCGGTCAGCCGGGGGGCGGCCTGCTCGCGCAGCAGGGCGGAGCCGCAGTCGGTCAGGGCCGGACCGCGCCAGAGGTCCAGCGCCGCCCGCAGCAGGGGCAGCACCGGGTCGTCCGCCCCGGTGGCGCGGTCCGCCGGGGCGGCGGCGGGGTCCGGCCGGCCGGGGAGCAGCACCCCGGCCCGGTCGCAGAGGCGTTCGAAGCGCAGGGCGTCCACCTGCTCCGGATCCCCGCTCAGGACGTAGCCGGTGCCCCGGGTGGCCAGCTCCAGTCCACCGTCCAGCAGCCGGCGCAGTCCGGCGACGTGCCCCTGCAGCGCGGCGCGCGCGGTCGCGGGCGGGTTGCCGTCCCAGACCAGCTCGATCAGCCGGTCGGTGGGCACCACCCGGTCGAGTTCCACGGCCAGCGCGGCGAGCAGCGCACGGCGCTTCGGCGCCGAGGGCGTGGCCGCCGTGCTGCAGTCGTAGCGGACGGTCACGGCACCGAGCAGGTCGATCCGCATACGGCCTCCTCGTCATATGTCAGTGATCGGCATATTGACGGATCCGACCGGGAAATGCCCAATCACGGACCACGGTGTGCCCGAAAGGGCAGGAGCCGGCACCCCGCTCCGGCGTCCACGGCGCGGACGAAATGCCAACCCGGACAAACGGCACGGATACACTGCAGCCCGATATCAGGCTGGACCGCCGTGGGGGGCGACTGTGGGCGACCGCGTGGGCATCCGACTGCTCGGCCCCGTGGAGCTGCGAACCGGGTCCGACGGGTACGTCGCGCTACCCGGACCGCAGCGGCGCGCCGTCCTGGCCCTGCTGGCCCTGCGGCTCGGACGGGTCGTCGCGGTGGAGCGCTTCTTCGAGCTGCTCTGGGGCGAGGATCCACCGGCCCGGGCCAGGGCGGCCCTGCAGGGGCACGTCGCCGCGCTGCGCAAGGTCCTCGCCGCCACCCCCTTCGAGCTGTCCACCCGGGCGCCCGGCTATCTGCTCACCGGCCCGGCCGAGCAGGTCGACGCGCTGCGCTTCGAGGCGCTGTCCGCCCGCGCCGGGGAGCACGCCGACCGGACCGACCGCGGCGCGGACGCCGAGGCGATCGGGCTGCTGGAACGGGCCATGGGCCTGTGGACCGGCGCCGCCCTGGCCGACCTGCCCGACACCGAACTGCGCCGGGCCCTGGCCGGCCGGCTGGAGGAGGCCGGGACGAGGGCGCTGATCGGCTGGGCCCGGCTGCGGCTGCGCCAGGGCTCCGGCGCCGCCGCCGTGGAGGCGCTGGAACAGCGGGTGCGGGCCGACGGGCTGCGCGAGGAGGTGGTGGCCCTGCTGGTCCGCTGCCTCCACCAGGCCGGGCGGCCCGCCGACGCGCTGGCGGTCTACCACCAGACCCGGGAGCTGCTCTCCCGCGAGCTGGGCATGGTGCCCGGCGCGGAGCTGCAGGCCGCACTGGCCCGGGTGCTGGCCGAGGAGCCGGCCGCCGGGACGGTGCCCGGCCCCGGGCCGGCGGCGCCGCGCGCCCCCGCGAGCACGCGACCGCCGGTGGCCCCCGAGCCGCCCGCGGCCGCGGACCCGCCGGTGGTCCCCGCCCCACCCGTGGCCGGTCCGGCCCCCGCGGCCGCACCCGCCCCGGTCGAGCCCTCGAAGCCCCGTCAGCTCCCCCGCCGGCCCATCGGCTTCGTCGGACGCGGCCCGGAGTCGCACTGGCTCGACCGCGAGTGCGGTCCGGACCGCACCGGTGACGGACTGGCCGTGGTGGTCGGCCCGGCCGGTGTCGGGAAGAGCGCCACCGTCATCCGCTGGGCGCACCGGACGGCCGCCGGCTTCCCGGACGGCCAGCTCTTCGTCGACCTGCGCGGCTTCGACCCGGCCGGACCGGCCGACCCGGCCGAGGTGCTCGGCCAGTTCCTGCTGGCCCTGGGCGTCCCGGAGGCGGCCATCCCCGAGGACCGGGCGAGCCGCGCCGGCCTCTACCGCGCCCGGACCGGCGACCTCCGCCTGCTCGTCCTGCTGGACAACGCGCACAGCGCCGCCCACGTCGCCGACCTGCTGCCGGCCGGGCCCGACTGCGCCGCCGTGGTCACCAGCCGCACCTCCCTGGAGGACCTAGTGGTCACCGAGGGCGCCGCCATCCTGCGGCTGGAGGCGCTGCCCGAGGGCGACGCGCTGCGGCTGCTCGAACGGAGCCTGGCCCCCGAGCGGGTCCTCGCCGAGGCCGCCGCCGCCGAGCGACTGATCGAACTCTGCGACCACCTGCCGCTCGCCCTGCGGATCGCGAGCTCCCGGCTGGCCGCCCGACCGGACTGGACGATCACCGACCTGGTCGCCGAGCTCTCCGACGAGCGGACCCGGCTGCTCGCCCTGGAGACCGACGGCGCGGTCAGCATCCGCACCACCCTGATGCTCACCCACCGCCACCTCTCCGACCGGGCCGCCACCCTGCTCACCCTGCTGGCCGCGCACCCCGGCCGGGAGGTGGACACCGCCGCCACCGCCGCGCTGCTGGGTACCGACCCGGCCACCGCCCGCGACGCGCTGGGCGAACTGGCCGCCCACCACCTGCTCGGCGAGAGCGCGCCGGGCCGGTACAGCCGCCACGACCTGATCCGGCTGTTCAGCGTCGAACTCCTCGCCGAACAGCCCCCCGAGCTCCGCCGGCTCGCCGTCGAGCGGCTGCTGGACTACTACGTCACGGCCGTCCAGCACTGCGGCGAACACCTCGAACCCGGGCAGGACGGCTACGGCGAACGCGCCCACCCGCCCGCCGCGCTGCCCGCCGCGAGCGACACCCGCGCCGCGCTCGACTGGTTCCGCGCGGAGCAGTCGACGATCCGCGCGCTGGTCGACACCGCCGGCGCGGTCGACCCCGAACGGGCCTGGCGCCTGGCCATGTCGTCGAGCGCGCTGTACTACGGCTCCAGCCGGCTGGCCGACTGGCTGAGCTGCCTGCGGGCGGGCGAGCGCGCCGCCGAACAGTGCGGCGACCGGGTCGCCACCGCCCTGCTGCGGGGCGCCTCGGCGAACGCGCTGCTGGGGCTGGAACGCCGTGAGGAGGGGGCCGAGGCGGCCCGGCGGGCCGTCGCCGACACCACCCCCGCGGACGGCTTCGCGCACATCCGCGCCCTGGCCACCGCGTCGCTCGGCACCGCCCTGCTCGGGGACCCGGTCCGGGCCACCGCACTGGCGGCGGCCGCGGTGGCCCTCGCCGAGGAGTCCGGCTCCGCGCACCGGACCTCCTACGCCCTCGGCTACGCCGCGTCGGCCGCCCTGATGGCGGGCGACCACGACGGCGCGCTGCGCCGGGCCCGCGAGACCAGGGCCCTGCTGCCCGACCACCCGGCCGCGACGATCCACGCCTGGTCGATGCTGACCGAGGCGCACGCCCTGCAGGCCCTCGGCCTCGCCGAGGCCTCCGAACTGGCCTGGGCCCGGCTCCTGGTCACCTGCGAGCAGGCCGGTTTCCTGCACCTTCAGGCCGTCTCGGAGGAGTGCTACGCCGCCTTCCTGCGGACCCAGGGCCGCGAGGAGGAGGCGACCGAGCACCTGAAGGCGGCCGTCGGACTGTACCGGCTGCACCGACATCAGGCCGGCTCCCCGAGCGGCGTGCCCGCCGCGATCGAACGCTCACTGCGGCCCCCGCCGGCCGGGCCGGCGCCTGTCGGCCGGCTCTGAGGCTCCCTCGGGCCGCCCCGGACGGCGCCGGCGCCGAGGCCGGCCGGTCCGGTGCCGGGGCGGGCGGGTGCGGTGTTGATCCGAACGCCCGTCAGCCGGTGCAGTCGGCACGGACGGCGCCGGCCGCGTGGTGGGCCTTGTCGGCATCGCCGCCCCAGTCGATGCCCCGGTCGTGGAGCATCACCGCGATCCGGCCGCCGGTCAGCGGGAAGGTACCGGCGCTGACCCAACTGCCCCGGGCCGCGGTCTGGTCGACCTTGAACTCGCCGACGGTGCCGCTGCCGGGCGTCGAGCTGTTCTGCACGGTGTAGACGGTGGGCTTGCCCCCCACCATCTTGCGGTCGCTGCTGTTCGGGACGTAGACGGAGATCTTGCAGCTGCCGGTGGTGACCGGGGCGGTGGTGAAGGTCCACACCACCGAGTTGCCCTTGTCCTTGCCGTCGCCGCTCATCGGCACCGAGTCGTACTTGCCGTTGCAACCCGACCCGGAGTATCCGCCGGCCGAGTTGACCGTCCAGCCGGTGCTGCCGTTCGTCCACTGGCCGTACTGGGCGTAGCCGGTGCCGGAGTTGCCGCAGCCGGTGCCGGCGACGGCGGTGAAGGTGGGCGCGGCGGGCTTCGGCGGGACGGGCGGCTGGGGCACCGGCGGCTGCGGCTTGGGCTGCTGGGGGACCGGCGGCTGCGGTGCGGTACCGCCGCTCCCACCGGTACCCCCGGTGCCACCGGTGCTCCCGCCGGTGCCCCCGCTGCCACCGGTGCTGCCGCCCGTACCGCCCGTACCACCGGTACCGCCGCTACCCGTGCTGCCGGTAGCGCCGCTGCCACCGGTACCGCCGCTGCCGCCCGTCGTCGGCGGCTTGGCACCGGGGGCGGGCCCGGTGGCGGGCCGGGAGAGCAGGTTGGTGCCGGGGGGCGACGCGGTGTTCGGTGCGGCCCCGTTGCCCGGAGTGGTGCCGGGCACGCCCCCGGTGGCGCCGTCCGCCCCGGGCGTGGTCGGGGCGCCCGCGGCCGGGTCCGGGGGGAGGGTCGGATCGGTGGGCGCGGCCGGGGCGCCGGAGGCGTTCGGATCGGTGGGTGCGTCGATCGGTGCGGGATCGCCGAACTCCGGCCCCTCGGGAAGGGGCAGGTCCGCCTGGCTCAGGCCGACGTTGTCGGCCGTCCCGTCCCTTCCGGTCCGACTGCCGTCGGTGATCAGGAACGGCAGGCCCATCAGCACCACGCCGGCGGTGGCGGCGGCGACCATCACCGGCCGCTTCAGCCGGGCCCGGCCGAAGCGGTCCGGGCGCGCGACCGGCGCGAGGGCAGTCGGCCCCGGCTCCGGCCCCGGCTCAGGGTCGGGCACCGGCGCGAGCACCGGTCCGGGCACGACGGGGGCCGTCGGCAGCGGGGGCTCCGCGGCCGCGACCGGGCCGGTCGACACGGCGGCGACCTGCCCGTACTCCGGGACGACCGGCGGCGGAGCCACGGGCAGCACGGCGGCCGGCGGTACGGCCGCGGCTGCCGGGTCGGGTGCCCCCGCTCCACCGGCCTCCTCGTCCATCTCCCAGGCCACCGAGGGCAGCTGAATGCTCGCCGCCCCGCTCTGAGCCCCGTTTCCACTCGTGCTCGTGCCCACCACAGCTCCTCGGCTCCGCATGCCGTCCCTGTCGGCGGAACCGCCCGGCCGACAGGGCCACCGACGCTTCCACTCGGTACCTACGGCCCGGCCGGGCCGTGCGGTTCACCGGTCGTCGGTGGACCGCACGGCCCGCCTGCCCGTTGAGCGCCGCGCGGCTGTCGTCAGCGATGGTGTCCCACAGGCCCGCCACCGCGTCCGGGCCCGACCGGACCGGGCCCCGGTTGCCCCCACGGTGGTGCGGTGGGCGTACACCCGCGCGGCCTCCCGGCACCGCCGGGCGAGGCGGCCCCGCTGCCGGGTGCCGCCGGTGACGACGTCCTCGCCTCCCGGCGACTCCTGCACGCCGTTGGCACCGACCCGCCCGTGGGCGACGAAGGCGCGCGCACGCGGTCGGAGTTCGGCGGCGAACCGGCTCGTCCCGTCGGCCGGGTCGGGCTCGGTGGTGCCGTCCTGCCGCACCAGGGTCGTCTTCCCGGCCTTCGCCAAGGCCGTGACCACGCTGCCGTCCGCGCCGTGCGGCTTCGGTCCCAGCGGCTCGCCCCCGGGGCATCGCGCGGTGCGCCCGGGCGCCGGGTTCGGCCGTCCGGGCGCGTGCATGGCCGCGTTCCAGCCGCCCGGGGACATCGCTGCGCCCCCTCCACGGCCTGTCGCGCCTGGGCAGTGCCCACGAGGTCCTACGGGCCGACGGTCTCGCCCGGGCCGGGCCGGTCACTGAACCGGTGGCCGGGCGGCGCCCGTATTCCCCGACGATGAGTCTCTCCCGCCTCGGCCTGCCCTCCGGTGACCCGGCCGCGCCCCGCCGCCGGTTCGGCCGCCGGCGTGGCGGGGCCGTCGCGCTGCCCGCCGGGCCGGGCGGCCCGGTAACCGCCTCCCCGGTGCCGGCGGTGGCCGCCGCTCCGGCCGGGGCCGCGCCCGCCCTCCGGTCCGAGCTGCGCCCCGTCGGCCCACACTTCGTCATCGCCCCCTCCACCGCCGGGGACGACGAACTGTCGGCGGCGGTCGCCACCCTGCGCCCGGTGCCCGACAGCATCGTCGTGGTCGCCGCCGCACCCGACTCGGCCGCCGTCCTGCGGGACCGGATGGCCGACCTCGGCGTGATCGCCCGCTCGCGCGGCGCCGCCACGCTGGTCCTGGCCGCCTCCGGCCTCGCCGCGCTCGCCCCCAACGGCCGCCGCCCGGCCGAGGTGGTCGCCGACCGGGCCGGCCTGCCGGTGATCGCGCCGGACGGCCTGGTGGAGATCACCCCGGACGGCAACCTCAAGGTCACCGCGCCCGACGGCGCCGGCGAGGCCGCCTCCTGGTGGCACTGCGCACCCGGCAGCGCACCGCGCCGGGTGCGGGAGACGATCGGCGCCACCGCGCCGGTCGAGCCGCCCTCCACCGCCGTCGCCGTCGTACCCGCCGGCCCGGCCGGGCACCTGCCGGTCGAGAGCGCCACCGCCGCCCGCCGTCCCCCGGCCGTACACGTGCTGCGGCTGCCCGCCGGTTTCTGGCTCACCCACCCGTCCGCCCCGCCCCCCGGCCCGATGCCCGGCCTCGGGCTGGCCGCCGCGCCGCCCGGCACCGTCGTGCTGGTCGTCGGCACCCCGGCGCGGCCCGTCCTGCTGCCGGAGGACTTCGCGGAGGCCGTGGTCGGCCTGCCGGTGGACACCTCGCGGCTGCTGGTCAGCGCGCCCTGGGCGGCCCCGGACGAACTCGCCGCCCTGACCGGGGCGCTGTCGGCCCGGCTGGCCCGCCCGGTCAGCGCCGCGATCGGCCTCCCGGTGCTCGGCCCGGGCGGCCCCACTTCACGCATCCTCGACACCCACGGCCGGGCCCGCTGGGAGCCGTACCTGCTGCGGCTCGCCGCCGCGCCCGGCCAGGGCACCGCACCCGCCGCCTGGCGCAACGGGGGCGCCTCCTGGCGGACCGACGGTCCGGGCGTCTTCGAGGCGTTCCCCTACTGGGCGCTGGAGGCCGTCCCGGCCGGCCTCTGGCTCCGGCCGGAGCCTCCGCACGTCCTCACCCCGCGCTTCCGCCGGCCCGAGGCGGCCCGCCCGCTGCTGATCGTCGGCGAGCGGGACCGGCCCGTCGAGGCCGACGTCTTCGAGGAGCTGGGCAGCCTGCTCGACCGGCTGCCGTCCTCCGGCTCGGACGGGTTCGGGCTGCTGGTCCACGGACTGCTGGAGCCGTCCACCGAACGGATCGCCCGGTTCATCGCCCGGATGCACGACCTGGACTGGCTCGGACCGGAGCAGCCCGCCGGTTCCGTGCCGGGCGTGGCGGCGGTGTCGTACGGGATCGGCGGCCTCCCCGCGGCCCGCCCGACCGCCGTGGAGGCCCCGCCACAGTCCGCGCCGGCCGCCGTGGCGGCCTCACCAAGCCCCGTACCTGCCGCCGCGGAGGCCACGCCACAGCCCGTCCCGGCCGCCGTGGCGCCGCCCCGGGCCGCGGCGCTGTCCGGTCCGCCGGCCGGGCCCTCGGCGTTCGCCGTACCGACCACCACCAGTGGTGGCCCCGGCCTCCCCCCGCCGGTGGGCGCGGCGCCGCGCGGGACCGACCCCCTCGGCACCGCCCGGGCCACCGCCGGCGGGCCTTCGGCGGCGGCGACCGAGGAGCGGAACCCTGCGGAGAGCGCTCCCCGGACCGACCCGGCCACCAACCCCGTCACCGCCCCGGTCACCGCCTCGTACGCCCACCGGGTGGACACCGCCTCCGAACCCCCGTACGAGCGAACGCACTTCGCCCGGCTGAACGCGGCCGACGTCGAACCGCACGGCGACCCCACCATCGCGGACCCGCACGGCGACCCCGCCGTCGCGGACCCGCAGGGCGAGCCGGACGAACCACCGGACAGGCGCCCTTTGGAGCCGGTCGGTCCGGAGTCACTCGACCCGGAGCCGGTCGAAGCCCCCCACGAGCTCACCGACGAGTCCACCGGAGTGGAACCGGACGGCGGCCCGGCACCGGCATCGGCCCCGCCGCGCGCCCGTCAGCTCCGCCCGGAGGACTTCCCGGTCCCCGTTGCGGTCAGCGGCACCGACGACCGCGACGCCGTCCGGACGCTGCTCGGCGAGCACTACCACCGCTGCTCCGGCCGGATCGACCAGGTCACCACCCGGTTGCCGAGGCTGCGGTCGACCTCCAAGGACGACATCAAGCCCGACCTCGCCGCCGTCCTGCTGCACCACGGTGACACCGGAATCCCCGCGGAACGGGCGGAGTTGATCGCGGCCGCCCGCTCCCGCGACCCGATCCTCGCGCCCTTCCTCCGCTGCCTCGGCTCCGGGCTGCGCCGCTTCCCGAGCCACCACGGCGCCGTGCTGCTCTGCGCCCCGCCCGGCCCGGATCCGGCGGCCCTGCTCGCCCACTACGCGGTCGGGCAGGTGGTGACGGAGCCCGCCCCGGTCACCGGCCTGACCGCCAGCGCCGTCGAAATCCCCGGCGCGGCGGTCGAGTTCGTCATCTGGTCGGCCACCGGGCGGCGCACCTCGGCCTTCGGCTCGGGCACCGAGGAGCTGCGGGTGACCTTCGCCCCGGGCACGTCCTTCACCGTCGTCGCCGTCTCGCCCGCCGAGGCCTCCGAAGCCCCGGAGGCCCCCGACCGCCCCGCCCGCGTCCTGCTGCGCGAGTACACCGGAGCCGCCGGAGCCGACCCGGCCGAACGGGACCGCAGCGCCCTGACCCGCCTCCAGTCGTGGCTGGACCGCAGGGACCGGCTGGGCCCGGCCGAGCGCCGGCGGATCGAGGACCCCGAGCGCTTCCACCTCACTCCGGGGGTCGAGCTTCTGCCTGGTCCCGAGGGTGCGTGAACCCGCCGTCGGACGGCGGCCGTTCACCAAGCGAACCCGCTCGCCCGCCGTTCCCGCGGCCGATCCGGCCGCCCGACCCCGGAGCCTCCATGCCGATCCGGCCCACCCCACTGCCCCTCGCCCTGACCGCCCTCCTACTGGCCGGCGCCCTCCCCGTGCTCCCGGCCGCCGCGGCGTCCCCGGGCCCCACCCCGAGCGGCTCGCCCACCACGACGGTCGCCGACCCCGCCCCGGCGAACCACGGGCGCCCCCACCGCACCACACTGCCCACGGCCAAGTCGCCCACCACGCCCAGTGGTTCCCCGTCCGGATCCGCCTCCGGCTCGCCGTCCGGCAAGCCCACCACGACCGGGGCCGGCGACCTCACCGACCCGCATCTCAAGGACATCGCCCAGCAGTTCGTCTCCAGCGCCGAGAACTCCTCCCTCGACTGGAAGGCGCAGTTCGCCTACATCGAGGACATCAAGGACGGCCGCGGCTACACCGCGGGCATCGTCGGCTTCTGCTCCGGTACCGGTGACATGGTCGAACTGGTTCGCCACTACCGCGAGTTGAAGGCCGACAACATCCTGGCCAAGTACCTCCCCGCGCTGGAGAAGCTGGACGGCTCCGCCTCGCACAGCGGCCTCGACCCCGACTTCGCCTCGGACTGGAAGAAGGCGGCCCAGGACCCGGTCTTCCGCAAGGCCCAGGAGGACGAGCGCGACCGCGTCTACTTCACCCCGGCCGTCACCCAGGCCAAGTCCGACGGACTGCACGCGCTCGGCCAACTCGCCTACTACGACGCCATCGTGATGCACGGCCCCGGCAACAGCGCGGACAGCTTCGGCGGGATCCGCGCGGCGGCGCTCAAGAAGGCCAAGCCCCCGGCGCAGGGCGGCGACGAGAAGGCCTACCTCGCCGCGTTCCTGGACGCCCGCGCCGCCGCCATGCGCACCGAGGCGGCCCACTCCGACACCTCCCGCGTCGACACCGCCCAGCGCCTCTTCCTCCAGGCCGGGAACCTCGACCTGCACACCCCGCTGAGCTGGAAGGTCTACGGCGAGTCCTTCCACATCGACAAGTAGCCCACCGGGTGACGGAAGAGCGGCGGGCCGCCCGCGGAGGCGGCCCGCCGCTTTCGGTGATCTTGATCACAAAGCCGTTTCCCCGGACCCTGTTCGCCCATTCATCACCGCATGACAACCATTCCCGGCAGTCGCACCGTCACCACGGACGACCGAAGCGCCACCCGGGCACCGGACTCTCCTGCACCGGCCGCCGTCGCCGCTTCCACCGCCGTCACCGCTACCACCAGCGTCACCGTCACCACCCCCACTGCCACTGCCACTGCCACCACCGCCGAGCTCACCCGGCTGCTCTACGGCCCCGACCACGAGCGGGTCCACGGCCCGTGGCGGCGGTTGCTCGCCGACCCCCGGATGCGGACCGACCCCGGCGCCGCCACCGCGGACCGGATCGCCGCCAGCTACCGGCGGTTACGGCAGGTCAACCGGATGACCGACGCCACCGCACTGGCCACCGACCCGCGCGCGCTGGCCGCCCTGCACGAATGGCTGGGCCCGCTGGACGGCGCGCTGGTCGTCGTCGCCGGCATCCACTACAACCTCTTCCTCGGCAGCCTGCTCGACCACGACCCGCACGAGAAGCGGCCGTTGGACCCGTACCTCGCGATGGAACGGACCGGCACCTTCCTCTGCACCGAGCTCGGCCACGGCAACGACGCCACCGCGCTGCGGACCACCGCCGTCTACGACCGCACCGACCGCACCTTCACCCTGCACACGCCCGACGCGGGCGCGCAGAAGTTCATGCCGAACACCGGCCCCGCCGGCGGGCCGAAGTCCGCCGTGGTCGCCGCCCGCCTCCTGGTCGACGGCCGGGACCACGGGATCTTCCTCTTCCTCACCCCGCTCACCGACGAGGTCGGCCCGCTGCCCGGTGTCACCGTCCGCCCGCTGCCGCAGCGCCCCGGCAACCCGGTCGACCACTGCCTGACCTCCTTCGACGAGGTCGTCCTGCCCCACGAGGCGCTGCTGACCGGCGAACACGGCCGACTCGGGCCCGACGCCGGGTTCACCAGCTCCCTCGGCAGCAGGCGGAAACGGTTCCTCACCAGCATCGGCCGGGTCACCGCCGGCAAGCTCTGCATGAGCGCGGCGGCGGTCGGCTGCGCCCGCGCGGTGCTGACCGTGGCCGTCCGCTACGCCCACCACCGCGAGGTGACCGGGGCCCGCGCGGACCGCCGCATCCCGGTCTGGGCCCACCGCAGCCACCACGGCCCGCTGCTGGAGGCGGCCGCCACCACCTACGCGATGACCGCCCTGCACCGGGCCGCGGTCGAGCGCTGGACCGGCCGGGACGACACCGACCCGGGCGAGGTCGCCGCTGCCGAACGGCTGGCCGCCGTCACCAAGGGCTGGACCACCTGGCAGGCCCGCAACCTGATCATCGAGTGCCGCGAACGCTGTGGCGCCCAGGGACTGCTCCCGGTCAACGGGATCTCCCCGCTCGCCATGGACATCGAGGGCACCATCACCGCCGAGGGCGACAACCTCGCGCTCTGGGCCAAGGCCGGCGCCGAGCTCCTGCTGGCCGAGTCCGCGCCGCCCGGGGCCGTCCCCGAAGGCGGCCCCGACGACCCGGCCGTGCTCCAGTCCCTGCTGCACGCGGCGGAGCACCTGCACCTGAGCCGTGCCCGCGTCCTGCTGCGGCAGGCGCCGTCCGGGGACGGCCTGCGCCGCTGGAACACCGCCTCACCCGCCGCGCTGGCCGCCGTCACGGCCCACGCCGAACGCTCCGCCGGCGCCGCCCTGCTGGCCCTCGCCGAGCAGGCCGCCGAGCCGCGGGCCCGCAGCCTGCTGCTCGACCTGTACCGGCTCTTCGCGCTGCGCCGGGTCAGCACGGAGAGCGGCCCTCTGCTGAGCGAGAGTCTCCTGACGGGCCATCACGTTCGACTGCTCCCCGATCTGATCGAACAGGTCATCGGCCGACTGGCGGACCGGGGCCGACAGTTGGTGGACGCCTTCGACCTGCCGGAGGAGTTCCTCGCCGGCCTCCCGATCGCCGGCCCCGACTACCAGCGCGCCTTCGACCACCCCGAGGCGCACTGGAACGCCACTGACCTTGCTGTTCAACCGATCTGACGGTCCAACAGGCATTCGGGGTGTCCCTGCACCGGGTCCCGCCGGTCCGCCCCCACGGCGGACCGGCGGGACCGTCCACGGTCACTCCGGGTCGTGTCTCAGCCGCGCGCGGAGTTCACCACGGCCGGGGCGGCCGCGGCCGCCCGGTGCCGGCCTCACCGGCGACCGCCTCCTGCCCGGAGACCTCGGCAGCCCGCTCGGCATGCACGCCGTGGTCGGCCGGGCCGGCCTGCGTCGTCCACCGGGGGGTGGTGGCCGCCCCGCCCCGGCTCCCGGTCGGTACGCCCCGCACGGCCTCGTGCCCGAGGGGCACCGCCCGGGTGGCCTCCTGGGCCGCCGGCCGTCCCGCCTCGCCGCGCCACACCGCTCCCCGGGCGGCCTCGTACCCGGCGGACGTCCCCGGCCGAACCGGTTCCGCCACCTCGGCGTCCCACACCGCGGGCGCCTCCCACTCCGCCGACGACTCCCACACCGCCGGCACCGCCCGCTCAGCAGGCACCACCCGCTCGGCAGGCACCGCCCGCTCCACCGGAACCGCCCGCTCGGCGGGCCGCCCCGGCCTCAGGTTGCGCATCGCCTTCTGCGGACCGGTCACCCCGCTGACGGGCTCGCGCCCCGCCAACACCTCCTGGAGGGCGACCGGTTCGACCGACGCCTTCTCGTCCGCCCGCCAACGGGCCGGCACGGCCCGGGTCGCCGCCTGTCCCAGCACCTGCCCCAGCACCTGCCCCTGACCGCTCTTCCGGCGGATCGCGGGGACCTCCCCGGGGCCGAGCTCGGACAGCGGAACGGGGACGCGCTCCCAGCCTTCCGGCACGGGCGGGAGCGACTGCCACGGGTCGTACGCCACGGCGGGCTCCCCGCCGGCAGCCGCCTGATCCGCACCCCGCCCGGAAGGAGCCGCCGGACCGCGCCCCCACCCGGCCGACGCCGTGCCGACGCTCTCCTGCCCGGCGCCGTGCGCACGGCCCTGCTCGACCCCGTGCCCGTCACCCCGCTCGCTGCCCTGCCCGCTGCCGCGCCCGTCCTCACTCGCGGTCCGGTACCCCATCCGGTCGGTCCCCGCGAGCGTGGGCGTGCCCGGATAGGGGTCCGCGGAGGTGCGGACCACCGGGGTCGCCGCCGGGATCGGCGCCGAAGCGGGCTCCTCCAGCGGCGCAGCCGCGTCCAGGCAGACCAGCCGCAGCGTGAAGTTGCGCTCGGTCGGGTCGCCGTCGACCCAGTCCACGTCCTTGCTCCGCACCACCCGGGACCGCAGGCCGCCGTCCGACGCCTGCAACGGCCCGGGCAGCACCCGGACGTTGGGCCGCCACCCGAGGCCGGGGGCGTAGTGCTCCAGGTGCAGCTCCCACTCCTGCGCCGGGACCTCCAGCGACGCCCCCACCCGGCCCGGCAGCACCACCGCGCCGTACGGGGTGCGCACCACCGCCCGCTGGTCGAAGGCGGCGTCCTTGCCGATCACCGTGATCCGCCATGCTCCGTCCATCCGCAGCACGGGTGTCCTCCCCAGGTCGGTGGGTGCGGGACCGGCCGACCCCGCACCTCGCTCGACGGCTCGCCGGACGCCGGTGGTTCACCGGACGAGACCGGGCCCCGCACGTCCACCGGACGAGACCGGAGGCCCACCGGACAGCACCGGACGTCCGCGGCTTCACCGGGGCGCGACCGCGACGCCCGGGGGTTCACGGTCGCCGCGGCCGACGAGCCCTCAGGCGGTGCGTCGGCGGTGCTGGAGCCGGGCCGCGACCAGGACGCCGCCACCGAGCAGCAGGGCGCCGCCGCCGACGCCCGCGATCAGCGCCGAACCGCCGCCGCCACCGGTGTGCGCGAGGTCCGTACCGACGGGCACCGCCGTGACGGACGGCGAGGCCGAGGGGCTCGGGGAGGCGGCGGGCGAGGACGACTGGGACGCCGTGGGCGTCGGACGGTCGGACGGCTTGGTACTGGGCGGCGGCGTGACGGGCCGGCTCGGCGTCCCGCTGGGCGTCGGGCTCGCCGACCCGCTGGGCGTCCGGCTCGGGGTCGGCGTCACCGAGCCCGTCGGCGTGGGCGTGGCCGTGCGGCTCGGGGTCGTGCTGGGCGCCGGGGTGGTCGGGGCGGGGGTGGTCGGCGTGGCCGTCGGCGTGGGCGTGGGCGGGGTGGTCGGCGTCGGCGTGACGCAGAGCGGCACGTCCGCGATCCGCTTCTCCACCTGGGTGTCGGCCAGGCGGTAGCGCCAGGTGTCCCCCTGGCCGGTGTAGCCGACGGTGACCTTCACCGACCCGTGGGCGGCCACCGTGCCGTGGTACTTCTCGTCGCTGCCGACCCGGGTCAGCGTGTACTCCCCGGCGGCGCGGTAGTTGTTGCCCAGGACCAGCTCGACGTGGGCCGCGTCGGTGCGGCAACCGACGCTCAGCGAGGCGTCGGCCGGCTGCCAGGCCATCGCCGTCCCCGAACCCGCGGCGGCGAGGGCCGCGACGGCGCTTCCGGTCACCAGGGCCGCTCGAACGTGCTTCATCACTGATCTCCTTCGGGTCCCGCAGGACGTGTCGCCCTGGGCCGGCGGCCGCACGGCCCCCCTGTCGTCTACGGCGGCACGGCGGCCTCCGGTTCACCGCCCGGAGGTGGATCCGGGAGCCGCCGGGAAGCCCGGACAGGCCGCTGAACTGCGGCGCGTCGGCGATCCGTAGAGCGGAGTGGACCGTGTGACCGCAGCCCACGCCAGGAGGAGAACAATGACCGCCGGCCCCGACACCGCGTACCGCCCCGCACCGGCGGCGGCGCTCGACGCCTTCGGCACCGTCCTGCTGCCGCGGCTCGCCCCCGCCCCCTGCCCCGCCACCGCGTCGCCGGTACCGCTGCCCGCCGCGCACCCCGCGCCGCGGCCCACGCTCCCGCCGCACGCAGCGCGGTTCGCTCCCCCGCGACCCATGGTGCCCCCGCCCGTGCCGCAGTTCGCTCCCCCGCCCGCCCCGCGCCCCCTGCCGGAGCAGCGCCGCAGCGTGCTGGACGTGCTGCGCACCGGCGAGCGCCGCGGCCGCGAGCAGCTGCGGCTCATCCGCTCGCCGCTGCACGGCAGTTGCCGGATCGCCGTGATCAGCGCCACCGGCAACGTCGGCAAGACCTCACTGGTGCGCGCGCTGGGAGCGATGCTCGCCACCGAACGCGGCGAGCCGGTGGCCGCGGTGGACGCGGGGGCGCCGTACCCGAACTCGCCGGTCCGGCCGGCCGGTCCGCCGGCCCGGGTGGGCATCACCGAGCTCGCGGCGGCGCTGCGCGGCGGCGGCCCGGCGGCCGTCGACCCCCGGCCGTACCTCTCCCCGACCCCGAGCGGGCTGGCCGTCCTGGCCGGCCCGGCGCACCCCGCGGCGGGCCGGCCGCTCGACGAGGGCGACTACCGCGCCGTCCTGGCGGCGCTCGCCGAGCGGTACCCGCTCACGCTGACCGACGCTGGCGCGGGGCTGCTCGACGGCCCGATGCGCGGCGTGCTCGACCTGGCCGACCAGCTGGTCCTCGTCACCACGCCGACCGTGGACGGCGCGGGCGGTGCCACCGCGGCCCTCGACCTGCTGCACGCCCACGGGTACGGGGAGCTGGCCGAACGCTCCGTCACCGCGATCTCGGCGGTCCGCGGCACCGGACGGCCGGTCCACCCGGCGGATCTGCGGGCGTACTTCGGCACCCGCTGCCGGGGCGTGGTGGAGGTGCCGTTCGACGAGCACCTCGCCGCTGCCGCGGAGTCCGAGCCGGGTCGGCTCGGCCACCGCACCCGCCGGGCGGTCCGCGAGCTGGCCGCGCTGATCGGCGACGAGCTGTGGCGGGCGGGCCGACCCACCGGCTGGTGAACCCGCCGGCGGCCGATCCACACCTCGCCGCCCCGACCCGCCGACCGGTGAGCCCACCGACACCGCCCCCGCCGCCCCCGGCTGCCCCTCCCACCTGCCCCAGAACGCCCGCTCCCGGACGGAGCTGCCCGAAAGACCCGCCCGTCCGGGCAGAAGACCGTGCCCTCACGTGCATACCTGGTATGCCCGGCCACTCGCCTGCCGTCCCCTCCCGGACACCTGCCGACCGGCGTCCGGCCCGGGCGACCCCCCGCCACCAGCGGCGTGGCCGCCCGCTCGGGCCGCCGTACCCGGCCCCGGCCAGCCGCTGAGCCCGGAGCCTCCGGGCCCCGCCGGCGCCCGACGGCCCGCCCCACCGGCCGTGGACACGGCACGAGCGCGTCAGGTAGACCTGTCCACCCGGCCTCCCCGGAGGCCGTCGGCGCCCGCAACCACCTGACCGCTCGCCAGTGAATCCCTCGCGAACGGCGGTCGTACGCCGGGCGCCGGAGCGCCGTTCGAGCCGCCGGTGACGGCCGGGGCCGGGATGCTTCGCCGACGTACCGCCGTCCGCCGGGCGGCCCGGACCGCTCGTCGGGCGTGGCTAGACTGCGGCCGAGATGTGGACGAAAAGCTGAGACGATCCGCTTCTACCTGGGGGGATCCGTGTTCATTCGACTGCTGGGGCCGGTGGAACTGCGGGCCGCCGACGGTCGCGCCGTCGAGCCGGCCGGCCCCAAGCGGTGCGCCGTCCTGGCCCTGCTGGCGCTCGAACTCGGCCGCACCGTCCCGGTCGAGCGGCTCTTCGAGCTGCTCTGGGGCGAGGCCCCGCCCGCCCGGGCCCGGGCCGCCGTACAGGGGCACATCGCCGCGCTGCGCAAGCAGATCGCCGACTCCCCCTTCACCCTGCTGACCCGCGCACCCGGCTACCGCCTCGACGGCCCGGCCGAGCTGGTGGACGCGCTGCTCTTCGAGCGGCTCACCGCGCTGGCCGCCGGGGAGTGCGCCCCCGGGGGCGACGAGGCCGCCGTCAAGCTGCTGCGCGAGGCCCTGGACCTCTGGCACGGCGGCACGGCCCTGGCCAACCTGCCCGAGACCGGTCTGCGGCACGCCGTCGCCGACCGGCTCGACCGGCGCCGCACCCGCGCGCTGGAGTGCTGGGCCGAGCGCCTGCTGCGGCTCGGCCGGGGCGCCGACGCCGTCACCGACCTCGACCGCGCCGCCGAGGCAGACGGCCTCCACGAGCCGCTGGCCGCCCTGCTGGTCCGCTGTCTCCACCAGGCGGGCCGCTTCGCCGACGCGCTCACCGCCTACCACCGCACCCGGCGCCGGCTCGCCGAGGAGCTGGGCCTCGCGCCGGGCCGCGCCCTGCAGTCGGCCGTGGACGACATGCTCACCGCCGACCCGGAGCCGACCCCCGCCGCACCCACCTCGCCGCCCGTACCGGTCGACCCGGTCGACCCGCCGGCCCCCCGCCCGGCCGTGAACCAGCTCCCCCGTGCGGCAGCACGGTTCGTCGGCCGCGCGGCCGAGCAGCGCCGGCTGGACGCCGAGTGCGCCGGACCGCACGGCGGCGGCAGCCTCGCCGTCGTGACCGGGCCGGCCGGCGCGGGCAAGACCGCGACCGTGGTCCAGTGGGCGCACGCCGCGGCCGGCGCCTTCCCCGACGGCCTGCTCTTCGCCGACCTGAACGGCTTCGGCCCGGGCCACCGCACCGGCCCGGTCGAGGTGCTGGGCCGGTTCCTCCGCGCCCTCGGCGTGGAGGAGCGTGAGCTGCCGGAGGACCGCTACGCCCGGGCCGCGCTCTACCGGGCGCTGACCGGCCGGCGCCGGCTGCTGGTCGTCCTGGACAACGCCGGTGACGCCGAGGACCTCGCGGACCTGCTGCCGGCCGGGCCCGACTGCGCCACCGTGATCACCAGCCGCAGCTCCCTGGAGGACGTGGTGGTCACCGAGGGGGCCGCCCTGCTGCGGCTCGGCGCGCTGCCGGCCGAGGACGCGCTGGGCCTGCTGGAGCACCTGCTGACCCCGGCCCGGGTCCGGGCCGAGCCGGAGGCCTCGGCCAAGGTCGCCGAGCTCTGCGACCGCCTGCCGCTCGCGCTGCGGATCGCCGCGGCCCGGCTGGCCGCCCAGCCGGGCTGGGCGATCGCCGACCTCGTGCCCGAACTCGCCGACGAGCGCACCCGCCTGCAGACCCTGGACACCCAGGGCGCGATCAGCGTGCGCAGCGCGCTGGGCCTGACGGTCCGCCGGCTCTCGGCCACCGCGGTCCACCTGCTCGCCCTGCTCGCCGCGCACCCGGGCCCGGAGACCGACGCCCACGCGGCCGCCGCCCTGCTGGCCACCGACACCGCCGAGGCCCGGCGGGCACTCGGCTCGCTGGCCGCCCACCACCTGCTCACCGAGGACACCCCGGGCCGCTACCGCCGGCACGACCTGATCCGCCTCTACGGCGCCGAACTCCTCGACGAGCGGCCGGCGTCGGAGCGCGCCGACGCCACCCTGGCACTGGTGGACCACTTCCTGGCGGCCGCCGCGCACGGCGCGGGGCTGCTCCAGCCCGGCCTCGACCCGTTCGGTCCGCCGCCGCTGCCCGGTCCGGCCCGGCCACGGCTGCCCGACGTGCGCGCCGCGCTGGACTGGTTCCGCGCCGAGGAGCCCACCATCCGCGGCCTGGTCACCTCGGCGGCCGACCTCGGCGACCACTGGCGCGCCTGGCGGCTGGCCTACCTGGCCAACTGCCTCTACTACGGCGCCGGCCGCCGGACGGACCGGCTGGCCTGCCTGCGCGCGGGGCTGGAGTCGGCCGTGCTGACCGGCGATCCGGCCGCCGTCGCCTCGATGGAGGCCTCGACGGCCCGCGCGCTGAGCGGCCTCGGGCGGGCCGAGGAGGCCCACCGGCTGGCCCTGCGAGCGGTCACCCGCACCGCGGACGCAGGGGGCGACGTCCATGTGCACGCCCTCACCGTGCTGGCGGTGGCCAGCGCGGCCCGCGGCGAGCACGCCGAGGCCGTCCGGCTGGGCGAGCGGGCGATCGCCCTGGCCGGCGCGCACGGCCTCGCGGAGCACGCGCCCTTCGCGTTCAGCAACACCGCCGCTCTGCACGGCTTCGCCGGGGACGCCGGGCAGGCCCTGCGCCGGGCCCGGGAGGCCCGGGCGCTGCTCGCGGAGCACCCGCAGGCGACGTACCACCTGTCCGCCATGGTCAACGAGGCGCACGCGCTCCAGCAGCTCCGCCGCCCGGCCGAGGCCGGACGGGCCTGGCGGGAGACCATGGAACGCTGTCGCGCCGCCGGCGCCGTCCATCTGGAGGCGGTGGCGGAGCGCCACTACGCCGACTTCCTGCTGGACGCCGACCGTCCGGTGGAGGCCGCCTCGCACCTGCGGTCCGCGCACTGCCTGTACGAGCGGCTCGGGGACGCCGGCGTCGCCCGGCAGCTGGAGCGCCGGCTGGCCACGCTGGCCGGCGCGGTCACCGTGGCGCCGTCCGCCCGGCGGGCGTTACCGGCCGCGTCCGGTGCCTGCCGGAGCCGGCCGCACGACCGCGGCAGCCCGTGCGGAGGGGTCCCGCGGCACCCGGAGGCCGGGCTGCGCCGGAGCGCGGTGACGGTCCGGCGGGCCTGCCGGTCCGGCGACCACCACCGGGCCGCCGCCCGGCCGGGCCGGGTCTAGGACGGCCCGGTCTAGGACGGCCCGGCGTCCCCGGCCAGCTCGGCGATCAGCTCCTGCACGCCGTCCTCGCCGAACCGGTGCAGCAGCGTCGCCACCCACTCCACCACCTCGGCCCGCTCCAGCGGCGCCCACCCGGGCGCGGACGGGTGCTCGTCGACCACCAGCGCCTCGGCGACCAGGCGCAGCCCGTCCGGCACCGGCAGCAGCCGTGAGCCGTCCAGTCCGCGCAGGGCGAGCCGCCGGGCCGCCGCCGCGACCTCCGCGCCGCCGGCCGGCGGCGCCGGTAGCCCGTGGCCGCACCCCGCTTCGCCCGTCGGCGCCTCCTCCCGGGGCTCCGCGGCCAACCAGGAGGCGATCAGCTCCCGGATCTCCGGCTCGTCCGCCATCTCCACCATGCCAGCAAGCATGCCAGCGCCTCGCTCGGTCATCATCACCGTCATGTGAACGAGAACGGCTGCCACCCCGTGCAGCGTTCAACTACGTCCGCGACCTGCGCGGGACCACCTCGCCCGCCCCCGGCGCCGTGGCGGACCGGCCGTCGGCCACCCCGCCCGGGCGGCGGTGGTCCGTACACACCCCGTCACCCGCCCGGGTCGTTCCGCGCGCCCCGGTGGGAGCGCCGCTACGCGCCGACCGTTCCGTCGATCGCCTCGCGCAGGAAGTCGGCGTGCCCGTTGTGCCGGGCGTACTCGTGGATCAGGTGCAGCATCACCAGTCGCAGCGACACGTCCGCGCCCCACTTCGGCATGTAACCCGTGACGTCCAGCGACTCCGCCTCCCGCTCGATCCGCCGGGCGTGCTCGACCTCCGCCGTCCAGGCCGCGAACGCCTCGCCGCGGTCGGCGGCGGCCGCGTCGTACGCCACCTGGAAGTCGCCCTCCGGGGACCAGACGAGCGGGACGTCCTCCCGGCCGATCACCCGGCGGAACCACGTCCGCTCCACCTCGGCCATGTGCCGCACCAGCCCGAGCAGGCTCAGCGTGGACGGCGGGCTCGACAGCTGCTTCAACTGCTCCTCGGTCAGCCCCTCGCACTTCATCGCCAGGGTCGCCCGGTGGTAGTCCAGGAAGGCGCGCAGCATCTCGCGCTCGCCCCCGGTCAGCGGCGGAGCGACCCGTGCGTCGGTCGTCCCGGTGGTCGCGGTCGTCGTCGTCGCGGTGGTCGCGGTCGTCGCGGTCGTCTCGGTCGTCTCGGTCATCTCGGTCTCCCGGTCGGGTGGGTGCGGGCACCCCGGCCGGGCACCGCTCCCATCCCAGGCCCATCCCGGCCCCGCTGTCCACCCGATATTCCCGTCCGCCCCGCACCGCGGGCCCGGCCCCGTCAACACGCCGTCACTCGCCGTACCTCCCAGGCCTCATTCGTCACGGTCCGCGTTCGGACGCCGACCGGTTTGGGTACGTACCTCGGCGCGCCCGAGGTCCGGGCGCCCGCCTCACGAGGAAGCCGAGCAGCGATGGACCAGAACCGCATTCCCGCGACCGTCCGACGGACGTACGGCGTCGACGACCTGAGTCAGGCCCCCAGCTTCGCGGGCGGATTCATCAACTTCGGCGACTGGAGCGGCATCGACACCGACGCACCCACCCCGGAGGACCGCATCCGCAGCCAGGAGGAGCTGTACCGCCGGGTGCTGCGCACGTTCCCGGCCCCCACCGAGCGGCTGCGGCTGGCCGAGGTGGGCTGCGGCCGCGGCCTCGGCGCGGCCCTCGCGCTCTGCGAGTTCCGCTTCGCCGCGGTGACGGGCGTCGACATCCACCCGGACCAGGTCGAGCGCGCCCGCGCGGTCAACGCCCGCGCGCTGGCGACGTTCCCGGACCGCCTCGCCTACAGCCTGGGCGCGGCGGACGACCTGCCCTTCCCGGACGCCGCCCTGGACGGCCTCTACTCCGTGGAGGCGGCCCAGCACTTCCGTGAACTGACCGGCTTCGCCCGCGAGTCGGCCCGGGTGCTGCGCCCCGGCGGCCGACTGGCCGTGACGACCTTCTTCAGCTCCGGCCCGGAGGTCGCCGAGCGGCTGAGCATCCTGCTCGGCAGCTTCGCCGACGGCCTCGACGTCGCCCACCCGCTCACCGCCTTCACCGACGACCTCACCGCCGCCGGCTTCACCGACGTCACCGCCGAGTCGATCGGCACCGCCGTCTGGCCCGGCCTGGACCGCTACCTGAAGGACACCGTGCCGCCCGGCCACTGGACCCGCAACTTCCTCGCCGCCTGGCAGAGCGGCCTGCTCGACTACCACCTCGTCACCGCCACCCGCGTCTGACCGCACCGCACCGGGCGGCGCCCCCGGCCGAAATCCGAGGCTCGACGTGACCATGACGGTGCGCCACACTCTTCCCTTGGCAACACACGCGCTCCCACCGCACCGACCGCCCCATGCCGAGGAGGCGACGCAGCCGCACCGCGCCGCTTCCACCACCGCACATCGGAGAGCACACGGTGACCACGAGTCAGCAACTGGAGATCGACTTCTCGTCCGGCAGATCCGGCACGGGACCGGCCACCTGGGGCCAGCAGGCCATCTGGGACGCCGTGGGCCGGCTGGCTCCGGCCGACGCGCCGCGCTACAACATCACGGCCTCCGCCCCGCTGGACCCGGGCCTGCCGGTGGCGGCCGTGCTGGGCGCCCTGGAGGGCCTGCTCCAGCTGCACGACTCGCTGCGCACCCGGCTCGTCGAGGACGACCGGGGGCGGCTGCGGCAGATCGTCGACCCGGCCGGCCGGCTGACCGTGCACACCCGCCGGTGCGACGGCGACGCGGCCGACCCCGCCGCGGTCGGCGCCGCCCTGCACGAGGAGTTGGCGGCGCTGCCCTTCGACTGCACCGCGCAGTGGCCGATACGCGTCGGCCTGGTCGAGACGGCCGGGCTGGTCCGGCACATGGCGCTCGTCCTCTCCCACACGGCGCTGGACGGCGCGGGCATGGGCCTGCTGGTGCTGGACCTCAGCGAGCTGGCGCAGGGCGCCTCGGTGGAAGCCATCAGCACGCTCCGCGGCGCCCAGCAGCCGCTCGAAGAGGCGGAGTTCCAGACCTCCGCGCGCGGTCTGCGGCGCGATGTGAACGCCCGCGCCCATGTGGTGCGCAAGCTACGGCTGGGGCCGCCGCGGCTCTTCCCGCCCGCCGCGACCGACGCGCCGGAGCCCTTCCCGAACGCCGTGCTCAGCTCCCCGGCGCTGCTCCGGGCGGTCGACACGGTCGCGGCCGGCCACCGGGCGAGCACGTCCTCGGTGCTGCTCGCCGCGGTGGCGGTGATGACCGCGCGGCTCTCCGGCTCTCCGGACGCGGTGCTCCAGGTGATCGTCAACAACCGGTTCCTGCCCGGGCTGGCCTCCGCGGTGAGCCCGGTGGCCGGCGACGGCCTGTTCCATCTGCCGGACGCGGACGGCGAGTTCGGCGACGCCGTCCGCCGCACCCATGCCGCCTCGATCGCCACCTACCGGCACGCCTACTACAACAAGCACCTGCTGGACGAGGAGATCGCCCGGCTGACCGCCGAGCACGGCCCGCTCGCCGACCGCTCCTGCGTCTTCAACGACACCCGCGACCTGCTCCCGTCGATGCTCGCCGCACCCGACCCCGGGCCCGACTCCGAGCCCGGGCCCGAGCCCGACCCGGGAGCAGGGGTGGCCGACGCCGGCACCACCCTCACCTGGCCGGTCGAGTTCCCGCCGCGCCCCGGCCTCTCCTACGCCCTGGACGCGCTCCAGACCCCGGACGCGCTCCAGCTCGCGATGACGGCGGACAGCTCGGTGCTCCCCCGCCCCGCGATGGAGCGGTTCCTCTACGGCGTCGAGGCCCTGATCCTCAGCGAGGCCCGGGCGCTGGCCCCGGCCCCGGCCGTGCCCGCCTCCTGACCCCCCGCGCCGCCGCCGCGCACGGGGGCCCGGCCGACCGCTCCACCGGTCGGCCGGGCCGGTGCGTCAGTGCCGCTGCTCGTGGACCGAGTTGGTCTCCTGGATCTTCTTCCACGACTTCGGTTCCGGCAGCTGCGCCTTGGCCGTCGGCGCCAGGGCGGGCGCGCCGGCCGCCCCGGGCGCCGACGCCGCCGGGACGCCCGCCGAGGAGAGGGCCGGCTTCGAGTCGGTGAACAGCCAGATGTTGAACAGCTCCCCGAGCGGCTTGCCGGAGATCCGCTCGGCGAAGGCCTGGAACTGCGGGATGGTGGCGTTCCCGTAGCGGCGCTCGGTCGGCCACCCCTTCAGGATCTTGAAGAACTTCTCGTCACCGACGGCGTTGCGCAGCGCCTGGATGGCCACCGCACCCCGGTCGTAGACGGCTCCGGCGAACTGGTGGTCCGGCCCCGGGTCGCCCGGCCTGACCGTCCAGAAGGCGTCGCCGGCCGGGTAGAAGGAGTAGACGTAGTCGGCGAGTTCCTGCGCGGTGCCCTCGTTCTCGTGCTCGGACCAGAGCCACTGCGCGTAGCGGGCGAAGCCCTCGTTGAGCCAGATGTCGCTCCAGCGCTGGACGGAGACGCTGTCGCCGTACCACTGGTGGGCCAGCTCGTGCACGACGACGGCGGTGTTGGCGCCGCGCGAGAACTGCGCGGGGCTGTAGAACACCTGGGTCTGGGTCTCCAGGGCGTAGCCGGTCCGCACGTTGGGGACGTAGCCGCCGACCGAGTCGAACGGGTACGCGCCGAAGTAGCCGCTCAGCCAGTCCACCACCTCGCCGGTCCGCTCGACGCTGGCCCGCGCCGCGCCGTCGTTGTCGCCGAGGTCCTTGCTGTAGGCGGTGGTGACCGGCAGCCCACCGGGCGTGGTGTCGGTCCTGATGTCGAACTTGCCGATCGCCAGGGTGGCCAGATAGGTCGCCTGCGGCTTGGCCTCGCGCCAGTTGTAGCGCGTCCAGCCGGCCTTGGAGCTCTGGCCGGTCAGCAGGCCGTTGCTGATCGCCTGGGTGCCGTCGGGCACCAGGACGGAGACGTCGAAGGTGGCCTTGTCGGTGGGGTGGTCGTTGCTCGGGAACCACCAGGGCGCGCTCTCCGGCTCGTTGGCCGCGACGCCGCCGTCGGGGGTGCGCAGCCAGGCGGAGAAGCCGTCGCGCTTCACCTCGCCGGGCTTGTCCGCGTAGCGGACCACCACGGTCACCGGGCTGCCCTTGGCGAGCGGCCGGGCCGGGGTGATCTCCAGCTCCGACTCGCCGGTGGCGGCGAACGCGGCGGGGCGGCCGTTGACCAGGATCTCCTTGACGCCGAGCACGAAGTCCAGGTTGAACCGGGTGAGGTCCTGGGTCGTGGTGGCGAGGATGGTGGTGGTGCCTTCCAGTTCGTCGGTCACGGGCTGGTATTTGAGTCGGATGTCGTAGTGCGAGACGTTGTACCCGCCGTTGCCGGCGTTGGGGTAGTAGGTGTCGCCGATGCCCGCGGCGCCCGGGCCGCCCTGGGCGGCGGAGGCGGGGACGGTCAGCAGCAGGGCGAGCGCGCCGGCGGCGGCGGGGACGAGCATTCTCTTGCGCAAGGCGGTCTCCGGGGTCACTGGGACAGTGGGTCGGATCGATCCCTGTCCCGGCGGGCCCCGGCCCACTCCTCCGGGATGAAATGTTCATGAGAAGAAATGAGCCGACATGGCGCCGCCGCGCGCCCGTCACCCGCCGACCGCTCGCGACCCGGACCCGACCCGGCCTCACGCCCCCAGCGCCACGGGTGCCCGCACCAGCGAGCCGTACTCCGTCCACGAGCCGTCGTAGTTCTTCACGTCCGGGTACCCGAGCAGCTCGGTGAGCGCGAACCAGGTGTGCGCCGAGCGCTCCCCGATCCGGCAGTACGCGATCACCTCGCGGTCCCGGGAGACCCCCTGCCCGCCGTACAGCGCGCGCAGCTCCTCGGCGGACCGGAAGGTGCCGTCGTCGTTGGCCGCCTGCGACCAGGGGATGTTGACCGCGCCGGGGATGTGCCCGGGCACCTGCGCCTGCTCCCGCGGCAGGTGCGGCGGGGCCAGTGCCTCGCCCCGGTACTCGGCCGGCGAGCGGACGTCGACCAGGACGGCGTCGGTGCCGGGCTTGGCGAACACCTCGGCCGTGGCCAGCACCTCGTCGCGCAGCGCCCGCACCTCGGGGTGTTCGGGCCCGCTCAGCCGGAGGGCGCTGTGCTGGTAGTCCATCACCTCCTGGCTGAGCTCCCGCTCCTCCAGCTCCCACTTCTTGCGTCCGCCGTCGAGCAGCCGCACCGGTCCGAAGCCGCGCAGCCGCAGCAGCCAGTAGGCGTAGGCGGCGAACCAGTTGTTGTTGCCGCCGTACAGCACCACGGTGGTGTCGTCCTCCACGTCGGCCGCGCGCAGCAGCTGCTGCACGCCCTCGCGGTCGGCGTAGTCGCGGCCCACCCGGCTGTGCAGGTCGGTGGTCCAGTTCCAGCCCACCGCTCCGGGGATGTGCCCCTGCCCGTACGCCGTGGTGTCCTCGTCCACCTCGACGATGCGGACGGTGCCGTCGTCGAGGTGCCGGGCGAGCCACTCGGTGGGGACCAGCGCCTCGGGGTGTGCGTAGCCGTTGCCGGTCATCGCTGCCCTCCTTCACTCGGACTCTTCGAACCTACGTCCGACCGCAGAGCCCGGCCACCCCCGCCCGCCGCGGCCCCTACCCCTCGGCTCCGGCCGGCCGCACCACGTAGTACAGGTTGAGCACGTCGCCCTCGACCCGCTTCGTCTCCACCGCGCCGAACCCGGCCTCGGCGAGCATCCGGCGGGCCGTCTGCTCGCCCCAGACCGTGCCCAGCCCCGCACCGCCCTCACCGAGCGAGACCGTCATGCAGTAGAAGGTCGACAGCGCGTACAGCGCCGGGGCGAGCGGGTGGTCGATGTTCTCCTCCAGCCGGCTGCTGGCGGCGATGTCGCCCATCAGGAAGACGCCGTCCGGCCGCAGCGCACCGGCGACGGCGGCCAGCGTCCGGGCCGGGCGGGCCAGGTCGTGGATCACGTCGAAGGCGGTGACCAGGTCGTAGGAGCCGGTGAGCGCGGCGGAGTCGGCGACCTCGAAGCGGGCGTTGGCCAGGCCCAGCTCGGCGGCCTCGGCCCGCGCCGCCTCGATGCCGGCCTCCGAGATGTCGACCCCGGTGCAGCGGCTCTCGGGGAAGGCCCGGGCGATCAGGTTGACGGCGTGGCCCTGCCCGGTGCCGATGTCGAGGGTGTCGATCCCGGCCCGCAGGCGCTCGGTCAGCCCGGGCACGAGCGGGAGGATGGCCTCCACCAGGGCCACGTCGTACACCCGCCGCGACTCCTCGCCCTGCAGGGCCTGGAACCGCGGGTACGCCGAGTAGGGCACCCCGCCGCCCTTCCGGAAGGCCTCCACCACCTGCTGCTCGACCTCGCCCATCAGCGCCAGGTACTGCATCAGCCCGGCCATGTTGTCCGGACCGGCCGCCCTGGTCAGGGAGGCCGCGTGCTCCGGCGGCAGCGCGTAGGTGGACCGCTGCGGGTCGTAGTCGACGATCCCGCCGACCACCATGGCACCCAGCCACTCCCGGACGTAGCGCTCGTTCAGCCCGCCGGCGCGGGCGATCTCCTCACTGGTCGAGGGGGCGAGCCCGGCCATGGTGTCGAAAAGCTCGGTCTGGTGGCCGATGCTGGCCATGAATCCCAGGCAGGCGTCGTTCAGCAGCCGCAGGGTGCGCCCCGCGAACTCCTCCTGTTCCACCGGGTCGAGTGCCGATGCCGACATCGTTCCTCCTCCGCGGTCGGAGCGGACGAAAACCCTCCCCTCGTCACGCTACGCCGCCCGCCCGCGTTCCCCCACAGCTCGGGTGGCGCCGCGCCCCGGGAGCGGGCGGACCGGACGTCGATCGTCCCGGCCCAGCGCGGCCGGAGCGGCTCCGGGCGGACAGCCCGGCGATTGGTGTCGACCAGGCCGCTCCCGGTGTCGGCCCACCGGAACGGTCTCAGCCAATCGCCGAGCTGTCCCGCACGTCGCCGGGATCGGGCGGCTTCAGGAGAAGACCACGGACCGCAGGTGGAGCCGGTTGCCGAGCTTCGTGCCCGGGTCCATCACGCGGAAGACGTCGCCGTCGCAATCGAACTCCAGGAAGACCGTGGCGGTCGAGGTGGTGAGGTTCTCGGGCGCGAAGGCCGCATGCTCATCGGTCGCTCCGAAGAGGTTGATGCACTCGCCGCTCACCGGGTCGGCCATCCCCGCCTGGGTGCCGCGTCCGACCTTGTACAGGAAGTCACCGGTGGCGGCGCCGGCGGAGGTCGGCACGGCGAGGACGAGGGCGACCGCGCTGGCGGCGGCGAGAACGGTGTTGCGCAGACGCATGGGATGAGCCCTTTCAGGCGGTACTCGGTGGTACCTGGGGAATTGATGCGCTATCACCCTAGAGGCCCAGGAATCGCAGAAACGGTTCTCCCAATCCACCCTTTCGAGTGGTTTAGCAGGGAAAGCCTCTACCTTCCCCTCCATGCGCCTTTCAGCCCGGCGGCGCGGTGAAGTAGTACCCGGAGTCGATCAGTACCGGCAGGTACGTCTTCAGCGCGGCCACCGTCTGCGAACGGTCCCCGCCGCCGTCGTGGTTGAGCACGATCGCACCCGGCCGCACGTCCTTCAGGATCCGGTCGGTGATCACGGCCGTGCCCGGCCGGGCCCAGTCGCGCGGATCCACCGACCAGGCCATGTTCCGCATCCCGAGGTCGGCGGCGATCTTGAGCGACGATGTCGACCAGTCACCGCCCGGCGCGCGGAACCAGGTCGGAGGCTTGCCGGTGGCCTTGTTCAGCAGGTCCGAGGTGCGCTCCAGCTCGTCCTTGATCTTGGCATCGGAGAGGTTCCGCAGGTCGGCGTGGGTCCAGGTGTGGTTGGCGATGTGGTGACCGCGGGCGGCGATCTCCCGGACCAGGTCGGGGTACTGGACGGCGTTCTCGCCGATCAGGAAGAAGGTGGCCCGGATCCGGTACTGCTCCAGCAGGGCCAGCACGGTCGGGGTGTGCCGCGGGTCCGGGCCGTCGTCGATGGTGAGGGCCACCACCTTCCGCTCGGCGTCGAGTTCGTACACGGGTTTGCTCTCGGCGGACGTCAGCTTCCGGGGCGCGGCGACCGGCGAGCCGGAGGCGACGGGAGCGGAGGGCGCCGCGGAGGGCGGGGCAGAAGAGGCAGAAGAGGCCGCGGGGGCCGAAGAGGCCGAGGGTCCCGAGGAGGCGGCGGCGGGCACGGCGGCGGGCCCGTCCGAGGCCGCACTGGCGGCCTCGGCACCCGGCGCGGCGGCGGCCGCGCCGTCCACCCCCTCCGACCCCCGGCAACCGGCGACCCCGAGCAGCGACATCCCGGCCGCGACCAGTAGCAATCTACGCGAAGTAATCTGACGATCAGACAGCATGATCGATGCTTCCCCCGCGAACCGTCACGCCTCCCACCGGCAACTCCGACGGCCCCCAGCATCACTCCGACGGCGCAGCCCCACCGCACCCCGGCGGACCGGGTGACCACCGCCCCGGCCGGACCGCTACGCTGACCTCCCCAGTGTGATGATCTGTCTTCAGAGGACGTGGCCATGACGACAAGTCAG
This sequence comes from Kitasatospora sp. NPDC001603, assembly GCF_040298365.1. Classification (NCBI taxonomy): domain Bacteria; kingdom Bacillati; phylum Actinomycetota; class Actinomycetes; order Kitasatosporales; family Streptomycetaceae; genus Kitasatospora; species Kitasatospora sp. NPDC001603. The sequence goes on along the minus strand of NZ_JBEPAA010000057.1, from coordinate 13,739 downwards.
GACTTCTCCGACCAGGCCCAGGACGACGCCGTCGAGCTGAGCGAGTGGCAGCGCTTCGGCGTCGACACCAGCGCTCCGCACTCCGCACGCGTGTACGACTACTGGCTGGGCGGGAAGACCAACTTCCCGCCGGACCGCGCCATGGGACAGGCCATCGAGCAGGCCGTCCCCAGCGTGAAGGCGATGGCCAAGGAGAACCGGGCGTTCCAGGGCCGCGCCGTCCGCCACCTGGCCCGGGAGCAGGGCATCCGGCAGTTCCTCGACCTCGGCACCGGCATCCCCACCTCGCCCAACACCCACGAGATCGCCGAGGCGGTCAGCCCCGGCACCCGGGTGGTCTACGTCGACAACGACCCGATCGTGCTCGCCCACGCCCGGGCACTGATGGTCTCCACGCCCGCCAGCCGCACCACCTACATCCACGCCGACCTGGGCAAGCCCGCCGAACTGCTCGGCGACCCGGCGCTCACCTCCACGCTGGACCTCGACCGTCCGGTCGGCCTGCTGATGATCGCCGTCCTGATGCTGGTCGCCGACGAGGACGACCCGTGGGCCAAGGTCGCCGCGCTGCGCGACGCGTTGCCCAGCGGGAGCTGCCTGGCGCTCACCCACCCCACCCAGGACTTCGACCCGGAGAGCGTCGCCAAGGTCGCGGAGGCGGCCCGGGCCGGCGGGATGACCCTCGTCCCGCGCACCCGTGACGAGGTCGCCGCGTTCTTCGACGGCTGGGAGCTGATCGAGCCCGGGGTCGCCCCGGTGATGGGCTGGCGCCCGGACGGCGAGCCGCCGGCCGACCCGACCGCCGCCTACTACTGGGGCGGCGTCGCCCGCAAGCCGTAGGCGCACCCGTCGGCAACCCCGGGGCGGACCGGTCCCGGGGGTTGCCGCCCGCTACTTCAGCAGCCTCGACAGCCGCCGGTCCGCGAGCGGTTTGCCGCCGGTCTGGCAGGTGGGGCAGTACTGCAGCGAGGAATCAGCGAACGACACCTCGCGCACGGTGTCCCCGCAGACCGGGCACGGCTGCCCGGTCCGGCCGTGCACCCGCAGGCCGAGCTTCTTCTCCACCTTGAGGTCCCCCGCCGCCAGCCCGCGGGAGCGCTCCACCGCGTCGCGCAGGGTGGCGCCGAGCGCCTCGAACAGCCGGACCGTCTCGTCCTCCGTCAGGCTCGACGCCAGCTTGTACGGCGACATCCGGGCCGCGTGCAGCACCTCGTCCGAGTAGGCGTTGCCGACCCCGGCCAGCACGCCCTGGTCCCGCAGCACACCCTTCAGCCGGCGGCGCTCGCCGCTCAGCAGGGCGGTGAAGTCCGCCAGGGTGAAGCCCGGGTCCAGCGGGTCCGGGCCGAGCCGGGCGACACCGGGAACGGCGGCCGGGTCCGTCACCACGTACACCGCGAGCCCCTTCTTGGTGCCCGCCTCGGTGAGGTCGAAGCCGTCCCCGTCGGGCCCCTCCAGCCGCACCCGCAGGGCCAGCGGGTTCTTCCCGCCCGGGCGCGGGGGCTCGGCCGGGAGGCTGTCCTTCCACCGGAGCCAGCCGGCCCGGGCCAGGTGGACGACCAGGTGCAGGCCACCGGCCTCGATGTCGAGGAACTTCCCGTGCCGGGTGACGGGGCCGACCGTGCGCCCCTCCAGCGCCGTCACCGGCGGGTCGTAGGTCTTCAGGGCGCTGATGGCCACCGGCTGCACCCGGGCGATCACCCGCCCGGTCAACCGCTCGGACAGGAAGGCGCTGAGGGCCTCGACCTCGGGCAGCTCCGGCATGCGCCCAGTCTCGCGCAGACCTCCGGCCCCCGCCCGCCGGTCGCCTCCCGGTCGTCCGGTCCTCCCGGTCCTCCCGGCCGTCCCGGTTGTCCGGTTACCGCCGCTCTCGTTGCCCCGCGGCGGCCGGTGGGCGCAGGCTGGAGGTGCCCCGCACCACCGCAGCGCCCGAGCCCGGGAAGGTCCGGCCCCCTCATGAGCACGCTCGAAGAGCAGATCGACATCGATGCCCCGGTGCTGGCGGCCTGGGAGCAGTTGCACCGGGTCCACGACTACCCGCGGTTCGTGGGCGGGGTGCGCAGCGCCTACCCGCACGGCACCAGCCTCGCGCACCTCGGGGTGGAGATCGGCGGGACCGAGCGCGACGTCGAGACCGAGATCACCGACCGGGGCCGGGGCCGGGTGATGGCCTGGCGGACGCTGAACGGCCCGCGGCTGCACGGCGCGTTCGCGCTGCTCCCGCTGGACCGGAGCCACACCCGGCTGCAGATCCGCGTCGAGTACGACCCGGAGACGGTGCAGCAGGTGTTCGGCGGGCCGCGCGGCTTCGCCCAGGCCGGGGCGATCGAGCGGGTGGTCCGGGCCGACCTGGAGCTGTTCCGGGAGATCGTCGAGGCCCGGACGGCCGCCGCCCGCTCCGGTCCGGCTGCCGAGGGCCCTCGATAAGGATCGAATAAGCCCAGCTCAGAGCCGGTGGTGAGGATCTTCACAGGAGTCCGTCGGCCAGGTCGTCCACCGTTCAACCTGTGGCAGACTCGGATGCCATGAGTACCGGCCCGGCCACCAGGACGCTTCGCGCGGCGATCTTCGCCGCGCTGGTCGTGCTGCTCGCCGGGTTCGGCCAGGTGCTGGTCACCGGACGCCCGCTGCCGCTCGGCACGCTGGCCGTGGCCGGCGGCGCCGTCTTCGCGGTGGCGTTCGCCCTGGCCGGATCCGAGCGCGGCTTCCCGGCGATCGCGGCGGTCTTCCTGCCGCTGGAGCTGGGTCTGAGCGCGCTGTTCGACTTCGCCCAGAGCACCTGCCCCTCGCTCCCGCCCGGCTCCGCGCGCGGCTTCGAGCCGCTGCTGTGCGGCGGGGGCTCGCTCGGCGGGGTCCTGCTGGGCCACGGTGTCTCCCGGTCCGCCGGCCTGCTGGTGCTGCTGGCACTGCACGGCGCGATCGCCCTGGCCGCCGCCTTCTGGCTGCGCCGCGCGGACGCCGCGCTGAGCGCGTTCGCCGCCTCCGCCCGGGTGCTGGGCGACTTCGCCCGGCGCTTCCCGGCCGCCGCCGGCCACTGGCTGCTGCTGCTCGCGGCGCCCGTCCCGGCCCGGCCGCTGGTGCGGATGCCGTTCCCGCGCGCCAGCCGCGTGCGCGTCCCCGTCGAGGACGTGCTGCTCAGCCCCGCCGTCCGCCGTGGGCCTCCGGTGCCCGTCCCGGCCTGCTGAGAGCACTCTCCCGAGCGTTTCCCGGCCGGTCGTTCTCGCCGCGCGCCCGTGCGCGCCCGCCCGTCACCGACCGAGAGCACAGGACGACACCCGCCATGAGCAAGAAGCCCCAGCCGATCAACGCCAGGACGACGAACACCCGGGCCGCCAGGAGCGAGGCCCGGCGCGCCGCCACCGAGCGGATGCGCGAGGAGCGCGAGCGCACCGATCGGGCGGCGAGGATCCGCCGCCGCACGATCGTCGGCGCCGCCTCCGCCGCCGTGCTGGCGCTCGCCGCCGGTGTGGCCTTCGCCGTCGGGGGCTCCTCCGGCCCGGCCGACACCGCCGCCGCCGGGCCGCTGGTCGTCCCCGCCAACGCGGGCGGCGCCGACGGCACCGTGATCACCTACGGCAAGGCCGACGCCCCGCACACCCTGGAGATCTACGAGGACTTCCGCTGCCCGTACTGCGAGCAGCTGGAGACCACCAACGGCAAGACCGTCCAGCAGCTCGCCGACGACGGCACCTACAAGATCGAGTACCACCTGGCGACGTTCCTGGACCAGGGCCTGGGCGGCAAGGGCTCGCGCACCGCCCTGGCCGCCGCCGGGGCGGCGCTCAACGAGGGCGTCGACAAGTTCAAGCAGTTCCACGACGTGCTGTACGCCAACCAGCCCGACGAGCGCAACGACGGCTTCGCCGACGTGAACCGGCTGCTGGACCTCGCCGAGCAGGTCCCGGGTCTGAAGACGGACGCCTTCGTGAAGGCCGTCCAGGACGGCACCTACGCCCCGTGGGCCAGTCAGGTGAACAAGGCCTTCGACAAGAGCGGGGTCACCGGCACCCCCACGATGAAGCTGGACGGTACCAAGCTCGACGTCTTCACGAACGGCGCGCCCGTCACTCCCGAGCGCTTCACCGCGATGGTCAAGCAGGTGACCGGGTGACGGCCGCCGGTACGGTCGCCGCACCCGCGCGCGGCCACGGCGCGAGCCGGCCGTTCGCGCTCCTGCTGCTGATCGGCGGCGCGATCGGGATCTTCGCCTCGGCCGTCCTCACACTGGACAAGATCCGGCTGCTGGAGGACCCGTCGTACGTCCCCAACTGCAACATCAACCCGATCATCAGCTGCGGCTCGATCATGCGCAGCGACCAGGCCGAGGCCTTCGGCTTCCCCAACTCGCTGCTGGGCCTGGTCGGCTTCGCCGTGGTGATCGCGATCGGCGCCGGCCTGCTGGCCGGGGCGACGTACCGGCGCTGGTTCTGGCTCGGCCTCCAGGCCGGGACGGTGTTCGGGATCGGTTTCGTGACCTGGCTGATGTACCAGGCGCTGTACCGGATCGGCGCGCTCTGCCCGTACTGCATGGTGGTCTGGGCCACCATGATCCCGCTGTTCTGGTACACCACCCTGCACAATCTGCGCACCGGCGTGATCCCGACCCCGCGCGGCCTGCGCCCGGTGGTGCGGGAGGCCGCCCGCTACCACTGGGTGGTGCCGGCGCTCTGGTACGCGGTGATCGTGCTGCTGATCCTCGACCGGTTCTGGTACTACTGGCGGACGCTTCTGTGAACCGCGCTGAGCTGCGCAAATATCGCCGAATCAACCCGGCGGGGCATTTTCGGGGCACAGTGGCCCCGCCGGGCTTACACAGCCGTCAGATCCCCGCCCGGAGCGGGCACATCAGCCGCAAACAGCGCCCTGCTGATCGCGGCGCGTGCCCGCTCATCACTCTTGGGCATGAGGTGCACGTAGGTCCGCAAAGTGAAGGCCTCGTCGGCGTGCCCCAGGTATGCGGCGAGGTCCTTGATCGAGCAGCCGCCGTCGACCAGTGCGGCAGCGAAGGCGTGCCGTAGGGCGTGCATACCGTCCTCCGGGGATGCCTCGAACTTCTGCGCCCTGATCGGCGGCGGGATCACGCCCGCAGTGACAAGTGCCGGCTTCCAGACCGTCAGATTGAACGTGGATCGGTGAAGCGCACCCCCATCGAGGCCCGTGAACAGGAGACGAAATGACTTCGCCTTTGCCGCTGCGGTGGCCCACGGGAGCGCGACGCGCACCGGGGGGAAGTCGGCAATGTGCTGAGCCAGCTTTTCGGCGAGAACGTCATCCATCGGAACTTCGCGCGTCTTTCCTCCCTTCGGAAGAGCGAACACCTTGGCACCGGTCCCGAGAAGCTTCACCTGCTGGCGAATTCTGATTATGCGACGACGGAAGTCGATGTCAGACTCCGCAATTCCGAATATCTCGCCCTGTCGAAGCCCCGCACCGAATCCGATCCACCCTGCTGCACGGAATCCCTCGGGCAGCCCGAGAATAACCGAATGGACTCTATGGAACTCCCACGGAACCAGCCGCCTGGGAGGAATTTTCGGCTTTGCCACAGAACGCGATTGGCAAGGATTCCTCTTGATCAGTCGATCTTCAACAGCAGCCGAGAAGATCGATGAAAGAGCAATGAAGAGATTATATCGGTATCCGACCGAAATTCCCTTGGCTTCCAACTGCTTGAGGAAAGCCTGGACGATAGACGGGCGACGCTCCACTTCGCCGAGCTCAAAGTCCCCCATTCCGGGGATGATGTGGATCCGCACATATCTTTCGCGATTCTCGGCGGTCGATTCGTCTCCACCCTGAACCGAGAGCCACTCGGAGGCCCATGCCTTGACCGTGGTTCGCGAGTCCCGGGGGTCGACGTAGTCGCCTTCCGCGAGGTCGTTGGTGATCGCTGCTGCATGGCGCTCCGCCTCACCCTTGTCCTCGAACCGCTTCTTCGGTAGCGCCACGCCCGCGTTGTTCCAGCCCCGCACCTCCCATCGGCTGCCGACACCGTGAGCGGCCGTAGGTACCCTCCGATGCTCTCGGCACACCTTCTCGCCGGGTCGTGGATGACTCTTGTGATGGCGGTCACTCACGTGAGCTTTCCCCATGCTGATTCCTTCCGCTTTTCTTACACCCCGGAACGGCGCGGGCCAGTGACCCGGCGAAGTCCCGGAACGAACCCGTCGGCCGCCCCCAGGGACAGAAAGGTTCCAACATCTGCCAGTCGGTAACGCACGCGGCCTCCGATGCGCCCAAGGCGGATCGGCCTGGGACCCTTGCCTTGCGAGCGCCAGTTCCGGAGCGTCTTCGGGCATATTCCGATCAGCGCGGCTGTCTCTTCCGTCGTCAGGTAACGGTCGCCCTGACCGACACGCTCTCCGGCAGTGCCAAACTCTGTCTTACTGAGCTGTCGCGCTGCCTTCAGCGGTTCCCTACCGTGCAGTGTCATTCCTTTCCCTAGAGGCGTGATCGCGCGATCTACGACGACAAGCTATGCCAGGTCGCATCCATGATCCAAGCGATCTCAGATTTATTTTCAGGAACCCGCAGACCTTCAGCACCCTCCGTGCGTGGAGCGCGCCCACCCGCGCCCACGGAATCCCGGCCGTCGTAAGTCACGCGATCCAGGATCGAATCCACCAGGATGGGCCGCCTGGTCGTCATGCCGTCGGCCTCGGACCCCAGGCCTTCCTCAGCACGGCCCTCGACGTCACCACCGGTCGGACCTCGGCGACCGACCTATCACCAAGCTCATCGCCAGAGGCTTGGAGGCCTGGGTACGTGGGCGGGGTCCCGCAACCTCAGTCAGCGTCAAAGCGTGGCACTGAAGTGCAGGTTCGCGCCAACTGTCCCGGGCGGACGGGACCAGCGGTAGCCCGAGCGGCCGTCCTGGCCTGCCTGCTCGGCGCTTTCCGGGCCGAACTGAAGAAGGTGGTGTGTGACGCTCGCGAGGCGGCGGTGGCGGAGTCACGGATCCAGGACGGTGTGCCACGGCCGAACTGTCCGTACCAGCCCATCCTGGACACGGTGCCGATGGTGTACCGGCCGTCCTGGCCCACCTGTTCGGCGTCCTCGCGGGCGAGCGCGTGCAGGCTGTAGCTGACCTCGGCCAGGACGTCGGGGAGTGCACGGTGAACTGTCCGGTATCGACTTCGTGAGCGGTCCAGCAATCAGCGGGCGGGTCAGGGCATCGCCCCGGTGGAGGGTGTAGTCGGGCAAGGAACCTCGCAGGATGGGGGCCAGTAGGCGGCGCATGGCCTTTCGGCGGCGCACAGAAAGGCCCGCGACGTGGTACGCCGGCGGGCCTGGAGAGACCATAGGCGCCGCAATATCTCCCGTGCAAGGAATTCACGTATATCCGTGAATTCCTTGCACGGGAGATATGTGGACCCTTAGCATGTTCACCGACGCCGAGAGCGCCTTGACCAGCACCGATGGAAGCGGGAACTTCCGCCGGTTACTGCGGGCGCCTATCTCTCGGGGTGTTATTCGACCCTCTCACCGCTGCGCCGGCACGCCTTTGGACGAGCCGCCCGCGCACCACATGATCGGAGTTCCACGTGACGGGAACCAACCTGCCCTTCTGCTCTTTCGCCCGCTCGCCGGGCACCGGCCGAAAGGGTGCGGCCGACCGGCGGGCCGCTTGAAGAAGGTCGCCGCCGGTCTCGGCGTCGCCGTTCTCCTGACCCCGTTCGCGCTGATCCTTCCCCTGGCGATCGTCACCGCCAAGGACGCCTCCGCCGCGTGCTCGGCCTCGGACAGTCCACAGGCTGTGGACGCGGCGGCCGTCGAGGCGGCGGTCAAGCAGATCCTGGGCGGCCAGGTCGGGCCGACCACTGCGGTGCCGGGCCTGGATCTGCCGAGCGTGCAGATCCGCCACCGGCGTTGCCCTGCAGGTCCCTCCCCGGGGCCAGGTGATCGCGCTGGCCACCGCCATGCAGGACTCCCGGCTGCGGAACCTGAACGGCGGCGACCGCGACTCGCTAGGCCTCTTCCAGCAGCGCCCGTCCCAGGGCTGGGGTCCGCCGAGCAGATCATGGACCCGGTGTACGCGAGCACATCCTTCCGCGGGGTTGAGCGCTCGCTCGCCCCAGTCGGCGCGCAGCGCCGCGTCACGGTGGTTGACAGGACGTGGAGGCCGCCCGGACGCTCACCCACGGATCCCGGCATCGCCCGCACCAGCGCGCACGCAGCCGAGCTCGGTACAGCGCTCAAGGGCGTGAACCACGCACTGCTGCTGCCGGTCAGCACTCCACTGATCCACCACGTCGTGCCCGGCCTTCTGGACGCCGTCGAGCAGGCCACCTGTCACAAGCTCGGCGACGGCAAGGTCCAGCGTGCCCGCTCCGACCCGTGCGAGCCCTGCCCCGAGCAGCTCATCGGTGAGCTGGCCGCCGAGGGCGACCCGGTCCTGGGCGTCGACACCGGGCAGGCCGAGCGGCTCGGGGCCCGGCTGCTGTTCCACCTGGCGGCGCCGGCTGCGCCGATCCCGCAGCACCTGTGAACCCCCCGAGTCTCCCAATTACAGCCCACGCGCAGTTGCCAAACACGCGTGGGCCCTCGCCCTGGCCGCCAACCCCCGCCTCACCCGCGCCGCCAACCGCTCCCGCGAGTTCGACTTCCGCCTCGACCGCCTCCTCGGCCGCGACATCCACGGCATGACCATCGGCGTCATCGGCACCGGCAAGATCGGCGAGTGCTTCGCCCGCATCGCCGCCGAATTCCGCACCCGCCTCCTCGCACCGAACTCCCCGAGCTCCTGACCCGCGCCGACCTCGTCAGCCTCCACGTGCCCCTGCTGCCCGCCACCCACCACCTCATCGACACGGCCGCCCTCGCCCGGATGAAGGACGACGCGATCCTGGTCAACTCCAGCCGCGGCGGCCTCGTCGACAGCGCCGCCCTGGTCGAGGTGCTGCGCGCCGGGCACCTCTCCGGCGTCGGCCTCGACGTCTACGAGGAGGAGACCGGCGTCTTCTTCACCGACCGCTCGATCGAGGGCATCACCAACGACACCCTCGCCCGCCTGGTCACCTTCCCCCAGGTCCTCGTCACCAGCCACCAGGCCTACTTCACCCGCACCGCCGTCGGCCAGATCATCGGCACCACCGTCCGCAACATAGACGACTACGCCGCCGGCCGCACCAACGAAAACACCCTCGTCCCGAAACCCTGACCGGCGGCTCGGAACGCCTCTGACGTTCACGAAGCCATGCCATACGTCAACACAACCGAATCCCTACCGTTAGGAAGACAACGGCCGACGATTTTCGACCGGGACCACCTCATGGCTCAACTCTGCACGGGCTGCCGACCGCGCCCCCTGACCCATAAATGCTGCCGACACTCATCACAGTGGAGGCAGCGAAGGCTCCGGGTATCCAACTTCCCACCTCCGGCTGTCATGGAGAACCCCTTGACCCCCAGTCAAGGGGTTCAACTATTGTCGACAGCCGCGGCCTTCGGGTCTCGGCTCTCTTGTTGCTCAACTGCGCTGAAGACATGGGAAGTTGATGCTCATCATGGAGATCCACGGTCGACATGGCTCGAATCCGCGCGATGCGCAATCGGGTTCAAGTTCGTACATAGATGCCCGTTATCGCCCACGGGCGCTCATGGGCGCTCACCGGGCGCGGTCCCAGGCTGGTCCCCAAATGGTCCCCAGGGTCCCGGACCGGCATTGGTCACTGCGAGTAGCAGCAATCTGTCGGCCCTTCAGAAGGACCCGCCCGCCTACCGCTGCAGCCCATCGTGCATTGCCACTGGCCAGCCCTGGCGCCCCGGGCGGATCAAGGTCGACTACCCACTGGCTACGGTTGGTGACCTTCCGGGCGGTGTGTCGTCTTGAGCGTGTCCTCGCCGGCTGGTCCTGACGTGCCTCGCGCACCGCCCCGCACGCTCTGCCGCCACTCCCGGCCGAGCAGCGAGCCTTGGACCAGGGTCACCGCGTTCAAGAAGGAGAAACACACATGGGGCAGCGTGCGCAGCGGGGCAGGGTGTACCGGCGGTGCGGGTGCCGGGACGAGGGCGGTTCGGCAGCCTGGGCCGAGGCCGTCGGCCGGCCCCGCCGGGATGCCGGCATCGGCACGAGGCCCGCGTCCGAAACCCTTCGCGCCCCATGGTCGATTGCCGACGTTCCGTCAGTTCATATCGGAGGGCGCTGCTGCATCAGAGGGCGGAACGGGCCGCGAGGGGCGGCCCGCCGACGGGAGGGGAGCCGTCGACGGATGCTTGGCCGGCACTGGCCGCTCCTGCTCTGCGCGCCTGCTCCTCACCTCATCGGCTCCGACTCCTCACCGACTCCTGGGCCGCGGCGCTTTCACCAGCGTCCGCCCTTTGCGCCGACCCGCCGCCCGCCATTGGTGGTACCACGCCCGATCACGCAGGCCGGCGCGCGACTTCCCCCGGTCGGTCGCCGGGAGATTGTCCACGGCGGGCCCGGACTGCACGGCGGTTGAGGAGGCAGACACGGAGTGGCCGCGGCGCCACGCTGGATGTGCCGGCCCCTACCTGCGGCCGGAGACTTGTGGGGCTGGTCAGAAGGGCGAGTTCCACGTGATGATTACTGCTCCGTCGCCGCCCTTGGTTCCGTTGGTGCCTACGTCGCCGATGATTCCGTAACCGGAGTCGTCGCCTTTGTAGCCGGGGTCGGCGGCACTGCCGGCATTCGGTTCGAAGAACCCGCCATTACCTCCGTCGCCGCCGCTTCCTCCACGTCCGCCGTCACCGCCTGAGCCGCCGGCTCCATACAGAGAGCCCACCGCGCCGCCCTTCCCGCCCTCCCCGTAGGAGCCACCAATCCCGCCCGGCCCGCCCTTGCCGATGTTGTGCACGGGACTCTTCTTCCCGACCTCCCCGTCCATGCCCGCATCGCCAGCAGCTCCGGCCTTGCCGGCATCACCCGGGATCTTGGTGACAGTGGTTCCTGCAATCCCTTCACAGGTGTTGGAGGTACTGGTGCTGGCGGCACCTCCAGGCCCGCCCGCTCCGAACAACCTCGCACCGGCACCACCCGCGCCGGGTGCGCCGCTTCCGGTGTCGCCGTTGGTCCCCCCGCCCCCGGGCTTGCTGGCGTGCCCGGCCTTGCCCGGCGCTCCGCCCTTGCCACCCTCCGCAGAGGCCAGGGTCGCGGGAAGAGGGACGGTGTCGAGGATGCTGGTAACGCGAGTTACAGCGCTCGCTCCCCCGTCGTATCCGCGGAGCCCGTCGTTTCCCCTCTTCCCGGGGCTTCCGTCAGCGCCACCACCGAAGAAGGTGTCGTTGCCCTTGGCCCACATGCCGCCCTCTCCGCCGGTGCCGCGCTCACCGCCTGCTCCGCCGGCCCCGACAACAATGGTCAGCGTCTCCGGCGGCTCCACCTTCACCTGGCACGTCACGTACGCGCCGCTGCCCGCGCCACCGCCACCACCACCGCCCGAAGCGCCGCCGCCACCACCGCCACCACCGTCCTTCCTGATGATTCCGGCCCGTCCGCCGTTACCCCCACCGCCGCCGCTGGCGCCCCCACCCCCACCGCCGCCGCCACCACCGCCGCCACCACCGGCCCACAGGGTCAAAGTGATCGAATCCACGAATTTGGGGACGCTCCACTCCCAGCGGCCCGGTCCCCACTGCTCCTGTCTCTCCCCGGCAGCGTGAGCAGGTGAGACCACCGCCAGCGGAAGTACCACCCCCGACAGGAACACGACCCCGGCCACCGCACCAGGCGACAAGAACCGACGCGGCGAGGCCGACTCCCGCGACGACGAAGAACCCGCGCCGACAGGCGGGACACCGCGTGAACCGCGAAGGAGGAACGAAGACACAGGCACTCCTGACTGGTTGAAGGCTTCCGTCCTCCAGTAGGGCCCCAGCGGCGCATGACTGCAAGTCAGGCGCCCTGCAGGGATGATCGTGTCACCGGAGCCGACCGCGAGCCGTGGCCTGACTCCCACCCCCGACGGCGCCAGGGCCTCCTCGCCCGCCCACAGCTCGGGCTCCACGAACGGCCGGCCGGGCCGTCCACCGGGCAGCCACCCGGACGAGGCAGCCCAGAGGCCCCTCGCAGTCCCCGCTCTGGCAGCCGGTTCGCCGTCGTGCGCTCGGGGTGCTCGCCACCGCGGCGACTCCAGATCCCGCCTTTCACCTTCGACCAAGGACCGCGGCTGTGCGGGGTGTGCCTCACCAAGTTCGCCCGGCACCGCCCGCCGGGTGGCGGTGGCCGACCACACCGGTGGCATCACGGTGACGCCGGCTGTTCCTCAGTCGCCAGAGGTCTTCCAGGTAGGGCTGGTGGACGGTGCGGGCGGCCTCCTGTGCGGTGGCGCGCAGGACAGCCTGCTGAGTGGCGGCGTCGCCGAGGAAGTAGCCCGCGTACACCGCGACCCAGCCGTCGCCGCCGTCCAGGCCTCGCTCGACCCCGATGTCCTTCCGGCGCTGCGGGCAGCGTCGTGTCCCCCGGTCGCTTCTCCCCGGGGGACAGACCTGCGGGGCCGGAGCCCGGGTCCGGGGCGGCGGCCGCGGGGCGGGAACCGGGGACGGCGGCCGGCGCCGTCCCGACCGTCCTCGGGGCGTCGCCGGGGACGGCGCGGGTTTCACCCTGGGGGGGTTCAGCTGGCGCCGTGGCACCTTGTCCCGCCGTCGGGGTCTGGGTCGGACGCTCGGCGGGCATCCGCTCGGCCAGCTCCCAGCGGCGCCGCATCACCAGGTAGCCGGCATGGAGGACGTCAGTGACCGCTTGGCGCGCAAAGGGGGCCGACTCACCTTCCTGGCTGTTCGTGGGCGGCGGGCGGCGGCCACGAAGGTGCCGCCTCGGGTGTCAGAGCCGCTTGCCGCGCAATGTTGCTGTTCTAGTGGTGTCGTCGACATTGAGGGGAACCCGTGATTGCCTGACCACGCTGGGTCATGGGAAGCTCCCAGTGGCCGGCAGGAAGCCGGTCGGTGAGGAGAGACCATGTCGGAGAACACGCCCGACTCCAAGGGGCCGGCCCCGGCGACACTCGGGACCGCAGCGACCCAGCCTTCGCTCGTCCGGGCCGATCAGGTCAAGCCCGAGGACATCGCGACGCTGGCAATCGAGTACCGGGATGGCGTCCCAGTGATCGTGGCGAGCGGTGGGACGTTCGTTCCGGCGACTGTCCGTGTGGAGGACAGTTCCGGAAACGTAGCCCGCTCGGCCGCCTACGTGGGTTCCCAGCTCACCGATCTCGGCTTTACCTTCCACAAGGATGTGAGTTATTGGCAGCTGGACCTCGACATCCGACCCCGCTGATCGCATACCCTCGGTTGCACCTGCGCTAGCAAGCGGTAGGGGCGGTGCGGTGTCGTGAGGCTGAGCAGATGCGGTGCCGGCTTTTTCAGTCGTCTCTTTGCTAGCGGACCGGGTACTTGGCCAGGGCCAGACGGACCCTTCGGGGGGGTGGGCCTTGCCCTGACTGTCGGTGCTGTGTTCTTCGATCCGGAGCTGGGTGATGCCGGGTTGTGCGTTGACCCGGATGTTGGTGAGTCGGACGTGCAGGTCGTCGGTGTTGACGGTGGCAGTTCCGCCACTGGCGGGGCGAGGGTGAAGGCCTTACGGCGTTCCTGCAGCACAACGCGGAGCAGTACGCCGACCAGCTGGGCGACCCGTTCGAGGTCCTGCTCGGCACCGGCATGCGCCGCGGCGAGGTCCTGGCCCTGGACTATTGTCCTGCGCCGGAGATCCGTCGTTAGATCTTGCATGAGTGATTCTCCGGATGCGCCGGTGCGCCGTCGCGGTCCCGCGTTGGAGCCGTTGTTGC